>DATDST010000034.1:0-7897 GCA_036517815.1 Minisyncoccota bacterium
CGCTACTACAGCCGCCAAAATCCTACTCCGAACCTTCGCGCGCTCAGTCAGCGTGTCGCTGACACGCCTCCCTCGCTTGCTCGGATTCTCGCTACGGATTTTGGCGGCTTCGCAACGCGATTATTTTTGAGATAGGTTCTATAATCCTATGCGTACGCCTCCCGAAGTCTTGATCGAAGCCGCACTCTTTTTCAAGGGAGGCGCCTGCTCCATCGCGGAAATCGCCAGTGCAACCGGTCTGTCAAAAGAAGAGGCGGCGGCTTCCGCCGCCTCTCTCGCTCGGTCCTTGGAAGGGAGGGGAATACGCCTCGTGCGCGAACGGGACATGCTCGCACTCGCCACTTCTGCCGACACAAACGAGATGATAGAGACGATGCGGCGGGAAGAGCTTGAAGGACCTCTCGGCAAGGCGGGTTTGGAAACTCTGGCCATCATTGTATTTCGGGGACCTTTGTCGCGGGCGAACATCGAGTATGTACGCGGGGTCAACTGCTCCTCCATCCTCCGTTCGCTTCTGATACGCGGACTCATCGAGCGCGTGGAACATCCCTCTGATAAACGAAGCTTTCTCTACCGTGCTACCGCAGAGTTGCCGGCGCACCTTGGTGTGGGACAGCTCGCCGACATCCCCGAGTATGCCGAAATGCGGCAGGGGATTGAGAAAATATTCAAAAGCAGAGAGGAAGCGCACGCGGAGGTGAGGGAAACACCCGAGCATGAGTTATAATAACGCAAGCGCATATGTCTGAAAACGCCGCATTCAACATCGTGCTTGCCGCTTTTGTCGCTCTTATGGCTTTCACGGTTGGTTCCTTTGCCGCGATACCGCCTCTTGAGGGCGTCTCCGGCATACTCGCTTCACCGTATTGCGCCGAGGGGTACGGGTGGCCGGAGATAACCGCGCGCGCGGCGTATGTTGAAGATTTGTCCACCAACAAAGTCTTATTTGAGAAAAATGCCGAAGCGCAACTGCCCTTGGCATCCTTGACGAAACTCATGACGGTCTATGTGGCCTTGGATTCGTTGGTATCGAACGACTACATTGAGATTCCGCTGGAAGCTCTCAAGCCGGAAGGGGACGCGGGCCTCTACGCTCATGAGATATGGCTCATACGCGACTTGGTTGATTTTACGCTCATGAGTTCGGCAAATGACGGCGCGCACGCGCTGGCGCTTCTAGCCGGTGCGAAGCGCGGTTTGTCGGAAGGAGGGTTTATTTTTCTTATGAACGAAACTGCAAAATCATTGAATATGGCGCAAAGCGTTTTCTTGAACGACACCGGGCTTGATGTCGCCTCGTCAACGCCCGGCGCCATGGGTTCCGCGCGCGATATTGGTTTTCTTCTTCGTCATATCTTTACACGGCACTCGGACGCGTTTGCCGGATCCACATTGCCGGAGCATACGTTCGTGTCGGCAAGCAACTTTACGCACCACGCAACGAACACCAGCGTGATCGGAAGCATCGCGCCAAAGGTCATCATCTCAAAAACCGGATCAACCAAACTTGCGGGCGGCAATCTCGCGCTTGTTTTTGAACCCCTCTTGGGGCATCCCGTTGCGGCGGTAGTCTTGGGTTCAACCGAGGAAGCGCGAGAAACAGACATGGAGCTTCTGGTGTTTGCCGCGGCGGACGACTTAAAGCGCCGGATACTTTGCAACTCTGGAATCTGATTAACTCTCTACTGCGGTTCCGTTTGAGCATATGGTCTTTGATCTTCTAAAAGTCTTTCTCCCTTCCATCACGGCCTTTTGGCTGGGAATCGTTATGACGCCGGTTCTGACCTACTATCTCTACCGCTACAAAGCGTGGAAGAAAAAAGCCGGTAAAATCGCGCTTGACGGCACGGAGGCACAGGAGTTCGCAAAACTTCGCGAAGAGACGGAAACGAAAACGCCGCGCATGGGCGGTATCATCATCTGGGCATCGGTTGCGGCGACAACCGGGGTCATGTGGGCCCTTGCACACGTGTGGCCGGATACGGGAGCCGCAAAATTTGATTTTCTCTCACGGACTCAAACATGGATACCATTGACCACGCTTCTTTTGGGCGGCCTAGTGGGGCTCGTGAACGATATCCTTGACGTCACCTCGGAGAGCGGGGAGCGCGGCATTCGGCTTTCCGCGCGTCTCGTCTTCGTATCCTTGTTGGCGCTTTTCATCGGATGGTGGTTTTACGACAAGCTGGATGTGACCGCGCTCGGCATCCCGTTCAATGGGGAATGGGAGATCGGATGGCTCATCATCCCGTTCTTTATTTTGGTATCGGTTTCTCTCTACGCGTCCGGAGTCATTGACGGCATAGACGGGCTTTCAGGGGGCGTGTTCGCTTCCATTTTCACCGCCTACGCTTTCATCGCATACAACCAACAGCAGATAGACCTTGCCGCATTCTGTGCGACGGTGGTGGGAGCGCTTTTGGCTTTCTTATGGTTCAACGTACCGCCCGCGCGTTTCTGGATGACGGAAACCGGCTCCATGGGGCTCACCATTACTATCGCGGCCGTAGCATTCATGACCGACACTTTGGGGGGAGGGAAGGGTGTTCTTATTCTGCCGATTGTCGCATTCCTTCTTGTTGCTACCGTGGTTTCAAACCTTCTCCAAATGTTTTGGAAAAAGTTTTTCAGGAAAAGGCTTTTTCGAATCGCGCCTTTGCATCACCATTTTGAAGCTATCGGCTGGCCGGGATACAAAGTGACGATGCGCTACTGGATACTCTCCATCATCTTTGCCATCCTCGGGGTTTCTATAGCTCTTGCGGGGTAGAAAAATATGTATGATTTTGAGCAAATCGTGGAAGTTTGTTAAAGGTATACTAAAATTGACAGATGGACGATGTCAAGGAACTCACGGAAATAGTCAGATTCATTAAAGATAAGATGGTGGTGAAGGAGGATTTAAAACCAATCAACGAACTTATCCCCAAGAACCTGATTTAAGTTAGATCTCAGTACAGGGGGCAACTGCCTGTATCAGCACAGGTGCACTGTCCATCATGCTTATATATGCCACCTGAAGCTTCTGCGGCAGATCGACTGGCAAACTCTTTTCCTCTTAGACCGCATTGCACTGTGGCTCCTGTACAACTCATAAGTGCCGGATTGCATGTTTCCACCGCAACATTATTGGCAGAAAAACACATTACCGGCATATCTGCACAAACAACCCCGCCGTTGCTTGCAGGCACTGTGCCCGTCGATACGGGAGAACCTGTGTTTGCTTGCACGCTCACGTTAACACTTACTGTGCCGACTGTAGTTTTTTCGCCAATGTTAAGCGCAGTTAATTTTACTATGTATGTTCCAGCTGAACTGTAGGTGTGTGTGTTCTTACCCGGATTAACACACCTGTAGTCTTGCACATCACACAATATTGGTTTGATATTCTGTCCATCTCCAAAATCAAGGTTATATACGCTCGCATCAGTTTGGTTAGCAGAGCCAGTGTATCCCTCCCATACGGAAAACGTTACCGTTAGCGGCGCGAGACCAGATGTCGGTGAGACGGTGAGGTTGGTTAAGGTTTTGGTTATCGATTGTATTTTAGGAGCTGTCTGTGTATTTGTTGGCGCAGTGTAAGTGGTCGAGGGCGTTATCTGTGCCCCGCCGCATCTGCTGTTCCACAGGGCTCGCGTTCTGGGACCATACGTGCCAAAGCCAAAAGTGTTCAAAGGAATGCCAAGCCATGTCTGGAGCTGTGATACCCGGCCGCCGGGGTTAGTGTCAAAATTGCCGTAAGTAAGATCGGCAAACGTGCTGCATGACAGCGCGCTTGAAGAACCGCCGAGCGCGATACTAACATTATTGATAACGCTTTGGTCAGCGCCAAAGGATTGCAAAAGCCCGATGATTGCGGAAATTTGTTGGGAGGTGAGCGAAGCCGCGTGCGCTTGTGTTGGAATCGTTATGAACCCTGCGCCAAGCAAGACAACCGCGACGAACGAGGCGAGTAAATAACGTATATGTATTGTGAGTTTTAGCAATTTTATTAAAAGGCCCAAGCCCAACACCGTTACAATACCACGTTCTTCATGCAATTTACAGATGTGAATAGCGGAAGCCGCCCCTCGCCTTTGCCGCCCATTCCTTTTTTCAAATCCACCCCCGCAAAAAATCAGAATGGAGAGGAGCGGCAAGGCGAGAGGGCGGGACGCGCGGTACTCCGCGCGTGGCGGGGTTCAGCACTGGCACTCAATCGGAGCGTACGATGCAGTTCCAAGCCACCACGGTTAATGGGGTCAGTTAAGTTAATGGAGTTAATGGGGTCAGGAGTTAATGGGGTCAGCCATGCTCCGTAGAAAACACTAACAATACACAATCATCACATTGTGTACGAATAGTCGAAGCACCATTAACATTAACCCACCATTAAGCATGGCATACAGTAACTTTATGCTATAGCGTAAAGTTACTGTAGGAGTTTTTTATATACCCAATACTGGATACTCTATACTGTGAGGATGTTTCGCCTTGCGTCCGTTGACCGCATCCTCCTCCTTTCTATTGCGGTGTTGGTGTTCGGAGGACTCTTGATATTCCTCTCGGCAAGTCTCGGATTATTCGCAACCGAGGGGAGTACGAAATTTTCTGATGTCGCGTTGGGACAGATAGTCTTGGGGCTCGGCGTGGGATTCCTCGCCTTTATCCTCGGCGTATCCATGCCGCACAGAATCTGGCGCCGCCTTGCTTTCTTTCTTTTTATCGTGTCGGTTCTTTTGACGCTCGCAGTGTTCACTCCAAATTTTGGTCTTGAGTTGAATGGCGCCCACCGATGGATACATATAGGTTCGTTCACTTTTCAACCGGCGGAACTTCTCAAAGTTGCGTATGTGCTTTTCCTTGCATCGTGGCTCTCCGGCGTAAAGCGCACAGTGGGGAACCCGCTTCACGGCTTGGTACCGTTTTTGCTTATTACGGGAGTTGTGGGCGCGGTGCTTCTCTCCCAGCCCGATACCGATACGTTTGTGGTTATCGCCGCGGCGGGTAGCGCCATGTTTTTTTCCGCTGGCGCCCGCGCTCGTGATATCGCCGTCATCATTCTCGCGGGTGCAATAGGGCTGGCCGTTTTGGTGTACATGAGGCCGTATCTTGCCGAGCGCGTGGCAACCTTCTTGAATCCGGCTTCGGACCCGCGCGGGTCAAGCTACCAGATACAGCAATCTCTTCTTGCGATTGGGGCAGGAGAGGTGTTCGGGCGCGGATTCGGCCAAAGCATTCAGAAATTCGGAAAACTGCCCGAACCGATCTCCGATTCCATTTTCTCCGTCTTTGCCGAAGAGTTCGGCTTCGCGGGGGCTCTCGCGCTCATTGTCGCCTTTCTCACCTTCGCGCTTCGCGGGTTGTGGGTTGCCGCACGTTCGCCGGATATGTTCGGCGGACTTGTCGCGATAGGCATCGTCGTTGTCGTCATCGTGCAGTCGTTCATGAATATGGCCGCGATGCTGGGTTTAATTCCGCTCTCGGGGCTTCCCCTCGTTTTTGTCTCTCACGGCGGCTCTGCCTTGGCGGTGGCGCTTGGTGCCACGGGGATACTTCTTTCAGTTTCTCGCGCGGTGCGAAGCTAATTTTGTTATAATAAAAAGATGAAATATCCTCGAGGCTGGAACTCAGAGTCAGCTTCTGAATATTCGAGATACAGAAAGAAAGATAAAAACCGACGCGAATTTATGGCTGCCATGGCAGGGCTTGGTTATGCGATGGCTGGCACTGCGGCTTTTACTGCAATTGGCTATACCGGCGGTTTATCCCATGACGTATTAGAGCGCCGTAGCTATTTCTTTAAAGAGCAAGCAGTCATAAAACTGCACGGGAAAGATTTGCATTGGGTAGGAGCGGTACATACTTTAGGCACTTTTCGGGGTCATGAAGCCGAGATAGAAAAACAGGTCGCAAATTCTGAATTTGTCATTCTTGAGTATTTTGACAAGAATATTGCACAGTACGCTCATGCGGGAGAATCAACCGACCAAATGACCTCGCTTTTATTTCAAGCAAGTCAATATTTTGCTGGCATTGCGAGTGTTTGCGCAAAATTTAAAAAGGACATTGTGGTTGTCAATCCGGACACCGTTGCGGCAGAAGCTTTTGATTCTTTTTTGTTATGGGGACTGCCCATAGGCCTTGCAATGAAGATGGTGGTGGACCGTGACGCCGGTAATTTGACTACTCGGCGCGCTTTTATGCAGAGTTTGCTTGCTATACCTTCCATCGCTCGTTGGATGAGTGAAGGAGGAACACGAGGATTGCGAAAAGATCTCAGAGGGAACACCGAGCCTCCTTCGCCTTCACGTGAAAATGAAGCAAATGCCCTTGGCGTCACCGTCATAGATTGGAGAGACGTTATCACCGCAAAAGGAGTGGATATGGCATTAAAACGTTTTGGCTCAAAAGGTAGCCAGCCTGTTTTTTCGTATCACGGGGCAGCCCATAAAGGAACCTTGGAGTATCTTGTAAATCCTGAATTGCGGAAGCAAAAAGAAAATGCATACGGGGTGCACGACCTTTTTGGGGATATTTCCTTGAGACGCTATCGGTTTGACACCAAACTGAAGGAATGGATGGAACTCGAACGCCTTCCTCTTGAAAACTCCTAATTTTTTCATTTCGTAATATACTGATTGTAATGAAAATCGTGTTCACAGGAGGCGGGACAGGAGGGCATTTCTATCCCATTATCGCGGTTGTGGAAGCTCTGCACATCCTTATAAAAGAGCGGAAGCTCTTGGAGCCTGAATTATATTTCTACGGACCCGCAATGTTTGACGAGCGGGCGCTCTATGAAAACGGCATTACCTATGTCGCGACGCCGGCAGGAAAGATGCGGAAGTACTTTTCTCTGGCGAATTTTTTTGATTTTTTCAAGACGGGGTGGGGGACCGTAGAGACCCTTCTCTCGCTCTATCGTCTTTTTCCTGACATCATATTTTCCAAAGGCGGATACGGAAGCATGCCGACCTTGATAGCCGCACGTGTGCTCGGCATCCCCGTCATCGCGCACGACTCGGATGCCGTACCGGGGCGCGCGACCTTGTATGCCGCGCGTTTCGCCAAGAAAATCGCCATCTCATACGACGAGGCCATGCCGCGCCTGCCAGAGTGGATTCGCGGGAAAACGGCAATGACGGGAAACCCTGTGCGACGCGAAGTGGCAACGCCCGCAACACAAGGGACGCAGGATTTCTTTGAACTGGAGCCGAGTGTTCCGATTCTGCTCATTCTCGGCGGTTCTTTGGGAGCCGAGCAGATTAACAACGTTGTCTTGGAAGCATTGCCGGATTTGGTGAACCGCTATCAGGTGCTCCATCAGACCGGGCAAGCCAACATAGAGAGCATCACCAAAACCGTCGGGGTCATTCTGGACAAGAATGAGCGGAGATATCGCTACAAACCCATTGGGTATCTTTCGCCATTGGAATTAAAGATGGGAGCGGGCGCGGCGGACGTGGTTATATCGCGCGCAGGCTCCGGCACTATCTCCGAAATCGCCTCTTGGGGAAGGGCGTCCATCATCATTCCGATTCCAGAAAAGGTTTCCCGCGATCAGCGTGAAAACGCCTTCGCCTATGCTCGCACAGGGGCCGCGGAAGTTATTGAGCAAAACAACCTGACGCCGCACCTTCTGGTTGCGGAAATAGACCGTCTGTTCACTAATCCAAAAGCAAGAAACGACATGGCCGAAGCCGCGAAAAAATTTGCAAAGCCCGACGCGGCAAAAGTGCTGGCGCAGGCCATTCTTGATACCGCACTTGAGCATGAGGATTAAAATTTCACAATGACCCAGGAAAAGAAAAACGGCCGCGAGTATGCAGATTTCTCAGACCTTTTCGATGATTCTGTCACAGTTTCCGACAAGGTACGCAAGAAGGCTCTCGCCGCAATCCATAAAAAAACTCTT
>DATDST010000035.1:0-9209 GCA_036517815.1 Minisyncoccota bacterium
GCATGTGGATAAAGCCCACAGGGTGGGAGAAAGTGGGATATAGTGGGCTACATGCTCATAGGGGAATACCAACACACTCTAGACCCTAAAAAGCGCTTGTCGCTTCCTTCTAAATTCCGTAAAGAACTCGGTAAAAAAATCATTATTACGCGAGGTCTTGATAATTGTCTTTTCATCTACGCACCCGCCGCGTGGAAAAAGCTCACGGAGAAATTCACGGAGCTTTCACTGGGTTCTACCGATACGCGCGGTTTCAACCGCTTCATGTTATCCGGCGCGGTGGACACAGAGGTTGATACTGCTGGGCGCGTTCTTATTCCAGATTTCCTTAAGAATTTTGCGGAACTCAAAACTGATGTGGTGGTAGCGGGCATCGGGAACCGTGTGGAAGTGTTGGATAGAAAACGCTGGGATGAGTACAAAAAACGCATTGAAATGGAGGCGAATCAGATAGCGCAAAAGCTTGGCGATATCGGCGTTATCTAAGGATGCAGATGTACGCAGACGAAACGCTGATACACGCAGAATATGAAACAAGAATCAGAAAATAAAAAAATACCTGCCCGACTGAACGATGTCAGTCGTTCGGGCGGGCATACAACGGTGCTTCTTGATGAAACCGTAGTGGGGCTTTCCCTGAAGAAAGGGGATACCGTTGTGGACGCGACGGTGGGAACCGGAGGCCACGCCGAAAAGATAGCACGCATAATCGGAAAAAAAGGAAAAATTCTTGCGCTTGATGCGGATCCGTCCTCAATCGCGATTTCCAAGAATCGGCTTTCGGATGCACCCGCAAAGATAATCTTCGTGCAGGGCAATTTCAGGAATCTCAAACAAGTCGCGCATGAGGCGGGCATAGAGTCCGCGGAAGGAATCGTGTTTGATCTCGGATGGCATGCCGAACAATTGGCCTCCGGCCGCGGACTTTCCTTCAATGCTGATGAACCGCTGTTGATGACACTCTCCTTGCCTGCCGGCATTACCGCGAAAGACATCATTGCGAATTGGGAAGAAGACGATATCGCGACCCTGCTTCGCGAATACGGCGAAGAGCGTTTCGCGGGCAGAATTGCGCGTGTGATCGTGGAGGCGCGCAGGCGGCATTCCATAGAAACGTCAAAACAGCTTGCGGATGTTGTTTCCTCCGCCGTGCCGGCTTTTTATCGGCGCGGCCGCTTGCATCCCGCGACGCGCACGTTTCAAGCGCTACGGATTGCGGTTAATGACGAATTGAACGCGCTCAAGGACGGGATTAAAGACGCTTTGTCGCTTTTGTCTTCCGGTGGACGCGTCGCGGTGATTTCATTTCACAGTCTTGAAGACCGGATAGTCAAACAAGCATTCAGAAAAGCGGAAGACGACAAGAGGGGACTCCGCATCACCAAGAAACCGATCGTGCCGAATGCGGAAGAGCGGACAAAAAATCCTCGCGCACGGAGCGCCAAGTTGCGCATATTCCAAAAAAACTAATACTCATATTTTACAAATTATGACGACTGATACGAATAGACCAAAAAAATTCATAGTTCCATATATGGAACTGGAGTTCATTCGTAGCATTTGCATGCATTCGTATCTGCCTGTGCGTGTCCGCCTGTCTGTGAGCGTACTCGCTCAGACAGGCACGCAGACAGGTATTGGTATCGCACTTTTCCTATGAGAATACGCCGCAAACCGATACGTATAACAGAGAGCCAGGGGCATTTGCCGTTTCGCACGAAGAATGCGGGGTTTCTCTCCTATGCCAATCCTTTGGAGAGAAGGATATTCGGCATTCTCTCGGGCATGTTTCTACTTCTCTCCATCACCTACGTCTATTTTCTCGCGTCCTCCGTTGGGTATGTATCCGTACGCGGAGAAATTGTTCAGAAAACCCGCATTCTCTCGGGGCAGACTGCGATACTTGAAGCGGCATACCTTGCGCGCGCTGTGGACATGACGGAATCATACGCGGTTTCCCGCGGGCTCTCGCCCGCGGGAAAGCAGGAATTCGTAGAGAGAGCGGCAAATCTTACCTTGGATAGATAAAAAGCTCTCGGTTTCCTATTTTCTAGGTTGTACCATGCGGGTATGCGTCCCGTTAGAAATCGCGGACGCGCCACCGTTTTGCACTTGTTCACATACACAATGGTCTACATTACCAGAAGAATAGCGGAAACAGGCACGGACACAGAGGCGTCCGCGTCCTATTTCTAACGGGATGCGCTCCAATTTTGCTTTTCGTATTCGCCTCATCGCTGTAATCGTGGTGGCGGTTGCTCTCGTGCTTGTGGCGCGTTTGTATTTTGTGCAGGTGGTACATGGTGAAGAATACCGCCAAAAAGCCGAGAGCCAGTATGCAAAACAAAGTACAAACCAGCTTGACCGCGGAAGCATATTTTTCACCGCCAAAGACGGTTCCCTGATCTCGGCCGCAACCTTGGCGTCCGGCTATACGGTTGCACTCAACCCGACCTTGATCGATGATCCTGAATTTACCTATACGGCGCTCAAGACACTACTTCCGGATATTGAACATGATCCGTTCATCGCGAAAGCATCAAAGCAAGGCGATACCTATGAGGAGATTGCGCGGAAGGTTTCCGACAATATCGGAGCAAAAATAAAAACGCTTTCTATGCCCGGCGTAGAGCTCTTGCGGGAACGCTGGCGATTCTATCCGGGAAACACCCTTGCCGCGCATGCCATCGGATTTTTGGGGTACGGCGCCGATGGTACAACGATTGCGGGGCGCTACGGATTAGAACGTTTCTATGATGATGCGCTCCGTAGGAACGCGGGCGGTCTCTATCTTAATTTCTTCGCGGATTTGTTTACGAACATCGGCTCCCAGATCTTTTCCTCCGACACGCCGGAAGGAGCGGACGTAGTGACCTCCATAGAGCCCTCGGTGGAGTTGTATCTAGAAAATGTTCTCAGGGATTACGACGACGCATGGCATCCGAAAATCTCCGGCGCCATCATCATGGACCCAAAAACCGGCGCGATACTCGCCATGGCGGCTTCTCCTTCCTTTGATTTGAACGATTTCAAAGATGCGGATCCAAACGCCTTTGCGAACCCGCTAGTTGAGGGAGTGTACGAATTCGGCTCCATTGTGAAACCCCTGACTATGGCCGCCGGCATTGATGCTATGGCGGTGACGCCGCAAACTACCTATAACGACAAAGGGTACGCTATCTATGACGGCGGTCGCATCGCGAACTTTGACAAGAAAGGCCGCGGGGTCATACCCATGCAGGAAGTCATCAATCAATCCTTGAACACGGGAGCCGCGTTTGTTGTGGAGAAAATGGGCACAGAGGTATTTCGCGAGTATTTTGAGAAGTTTGGCGTGATGGAAGAGACGGGCATTGACCTCCCGAACGAAGTGGCTCCCTTGGTTGAGAACCTCAAGAGTCCGCGGACCCTCGAGTATGCGACTGCCTCCTTCGGACAGGGAATTGCCTTGACGCCAGTCGGGATGGCACGGGCCTTGGCGGCTTTGGCGAATCATGGCGTCGTGCCGGGCCCCCACGTAGGAGTGGAATTGCGCTACGGCGGCGGCATCAACAAGGAGCTCGGGTGGAGCCCCGAACGGCGCGCGATAACGGCCGAATCGGCGGATACGATAACCCGCATGCTGGTCACCGCCGTGGATACCTGGCTTCTCGGCGGTACGGCAAAGATTCCAGAATATAGCATTGCCGCGAAGACGGGCACCGCCGAGATTGCGCGCGCGGACGCGCGCGGCTACTATGATGACCGGTACCTGCACTCGTTTTTCGGCTATTTCCCCGCGTATGACCCAAAGTTTTTTATTTTTCTTTTTGCCGTGGAGCCTACGGGAGCGCGGTACGCATCCGACACGTGGACGCATCCTTTCATGAAAACCGTTCGTTTTCTGATAACCTATTACGATATTCCGCCGGACCGCGCCCCGAGAGCGCCATAAAATCCTACATTCTAAGTTTAGTTTATGTTAAAAAACCTAGCGCGCCGCATCATCGTCCGGGTCTTGATGTACGAGGCAAAAGCAATCCTTAAAAAATATCGTCCCAAAATCATCATTGTGACGGGAAGCGTGGGTAAGACATCGGCAAAAGATGCCGTCTATACCGCGCTTTCTTCCTCATTCTTTATCCGCAAGAGCGAGAAAAGTTTCAACAGCGATATCGGAGTTCCCTTGACGGTAATTGGCGCGCCAAGCGGCTGGATGAATCCGATTCAGTGGCTAAGGAACATCGTAGACGGCGCGTCACTCATCTTCTTGTCTTTGCCGTACCCAAAATATCTGGTCATTGAAGTGGGAGCGGACAGGCCGGGGGATATCAGCCGCACTCTTTCGTGGCTTACGCCCGACATGGTGGTCGCAACCCGTTTTCCTGATGTGCCAGTCCATGTGGAGTTCTACGCATCACCCGAGGCAGTGTTCAAGGAAGAATCAGCTCCGGCTCTCTGGCTTCCGGACAGTGGCACTCTGATTTATAACGCGGATGATTTTCGCGCGTCCGCGCTTGTTCCGCGCGGCAAACGCATTTCTTTCGGATTCGGAAAAGATGCCGACGTGAAGGCCACTCGTTTCCACACTTTGTCAAAAAATAAGATGCCTGCCGGCATCTCGTTTGATGTTTCATACAAAGCCGAGCGCGCTCATGTATCGGTTTCTGGCATCCTCGGTAAGACACACGCGTACGCGGTTCTTGCTGGCCTTGCCGCGGGAGTAGCGGAAGGGATGCCGGTAACTCTTGCCGCATCCGCATTTCTAAAACATGTGCCTCCCGCAGGGAGAATGCGGCTCATCGCGGGAATAAAAAATTCTGTGCTCATTGACGATTCATATAACGCGTCTCCCGTCGCGACCGAAGAGGCATTGCAGGCGCTCACCGATGTTCCGCGCCGTGGACGGCGCATCGCGGTTCTTGCGGATATGCTTGAGCTCGGAAGTTTTTCGGTCGCCGAACACCGGCGCATCGGGGTTTTGGCTGCTCGGTCGTGTGATGTTCTCATCACCGCGGGCGTGCGCGCGCGCGGCATTGCGGATTCCGCGAGGGAAAACGGCATGCCGGAGGAATCCACACACGAGTGTGAAAACAGCATCGGGGTGGGGGCCTATCTCACGCCAATTATCCAAGCAGGAGACGTGATTCTTATCAAAGGTTCCCAGAGCATGCGGATGGAATATGCGGTCAGAGAGCTCATGGCCGAGCCGGAGAAAGCAGGGGAACTTTTAGTGAGGCAGGATACAGAGTGGCAAAATAGATAACCGCACTGTAAAGACTGTTGGTGTTAATTTTCTACGATCGTAGAAAATTAACACCAACTAAGAATGGGGCCGGTAGTGTGCCTTTTAGTTGGTGGAAATATACACCTCCATTTTGGTGGTGTATAACGTAGGGATGGATTACGAAAAACCGCCCGCAATATCTCAACCCGAAATAATCTCGGGCATTTTTTGTACACAAAAAGCAGC
Organism: Minisyncoccota bacterium; assembly: GCA_036517815.1. Taxonomy (GTDB): domain Bacteria; phylum Patescibacteriota; class Minisyncoccia; order Phycocordibacterales; family Phycocordibacteraceae; genus Phycocordibacter. The sequence goes on from DATDST010000035.1 coordinate 5,453, forward strand.
TATTTACAGACAACCGACGCTACGATAGCTTCCCTATTTCAGAATCGGAGATGTGTAGGTATTCAGAATCTTTCCGGGTATGTGGTTCACCGGGAATTAGTGAAGGGGATTGGGAGGAGTGGCAGCATGGAAGTGTTGTCAATTGCACGGGAACCGAATGGCGTTGCCGAACTATTCTGCTTCAGAAATGCTCCGGGACAGGAAGTGAAGCTCGAGAACGGCAGAGATACGAGTGCAAAGATTAGAGATGGAAGGAGAGAGGCGTTTAAAGTGAATGCGAAGCTTGGAGAGGGATTGGTGGGGAAGTGGAGATAAAGGAAAGAATCCCTCGTTGAAGTTACATATTGAGATTTGCTTGCAATTTTCGGCCCACGAGCAAAGCAGTTTGCTCGTTTGGAGTCACAGCTTTTTGTTGCGCCCCCCATTCTCCACTATTCATTCTATTATCCCCCATTCTCCCATTCTCCCATTCTCCCTAATTACGCAAAGAGCAGATACTTATACCTCGGCTTCTACAAATTTGTGCAGAACGTTTACGAAGTATGAAGTAGGCATATAGGAGAGTGCTTTGTTGCGGAGATATCCCAAAATGCCGTCCGCCATAGTCCATCTATCCATTTGGTCCACAATTTTGCGAAATCGCTGAATTCGTCCTTCTCTTCTTTTCGCGAAACGAGAAAGTGCTTGCTCGATATTGTTGCTGCGCCGCAATTCCTCAACCAATATATATGCGTCTTCCATGGCCATGGAAGCCCCCATGCCCGTCACAGGCGAGACCGCGTGTTGAGCATCTCCTATGAGGACAACCCGCCCTTTGTGCCATAGAGGCATCTTAACGTGGGCAATATCGTCGTAGTACATATGCTCCTGTGAAGGAGCGGTTGCTACAATATCATTTGCGTCTTTGCAGAAATCCGAAAATAGTTCCTTTAATTTTGTCCGTTCATCAAGAGAACTCTTTGCTTGGGGTGGCGTCATGGCAAAAAGAGCAGCGACTGGGGTATCAAAGAAGGGCAGTACTCCACATAACTTGCCGCTTCCATAATATCCGACGGCGTCGCTAGAGCGCTTATAATCTCCGGGCAACCACCACATCCACGCTCTCCAACCGTAATAGTGTATGAAGTTTTGTCCGAATACCTGCTCACGCACTGAAGAGCGAACACCATCGGCACCGATAACAAGGTCGAATGTTTCAGTCTTGCCATCGCTAAACTCGACACTCACGCTATGTTCCTCCTGACGGATAGTCTTGCACGTAGTATTGAATCGAACATCAGTGCCGCTTAAAAGTTTGAATAGACCTGTGTGTAGGTCGGCACGTCTGATAACAATCGTTGGTCCGAGTCGTTTGAAGTCCTCAATGGGTATTGCCTTCAGCAGGCGGCCATTCTTATCCAGAATCAAATCCACTTCGTATTCACAACCGTTCTTCGCAATTTGTTCGTCGATACCAAGTTTCTTCAATACCTTTCTGCCAGTACTCCATAATGCGATTAGATATCCTATATTTCTATATTCAGGTGCTTTTTCGACTACGGTAACTTTTCCAACACCATTTTTTTGTAGAAGAGCGGCACATGCGCACCCCGCAATGCCACCACCAACTATTAGGATTTTCATTAGTTATGAGTATATCAGACTGGTTATTTTGGAGGCGCTATTCTTGCTGCAGTAATCTCGCACGTATTCCTCGGACATAGTTTTTTCTTTATAGATACCTTGCTAAAAAAATAGTCATTTTGCATAAAATTCAATTTGTGACTCCACCGGGAATTGAACCCGGATTCCAACCTTGAGAAGGTCGTGTCCTAACCGTTAGACGATGGAGCCGTACTCTAGCGAGCCGGATTGCCGGAAACTAGAAACTGGAAGAAAAAAGAGGCCAACGTACAAAATATAACAACGGAGGCCATGAGAAGATTTATAACATAAAAATCACTTTCTGGCAGTGGAATTTTATTTTTGATTTTTTACAGTTCTTTTGAACCTTCTTGCTCCCTCCACTACGGTGCGAAAGATAATGAACAAGTCCATGCCGAGTGTTGCTTTTTTGGCGTAGAGCATATCGTAGTGATGCTTTTTTGCTCCATGTTTTGTGTGAGTACGAGTTGCGGAATACAGATTCAAAATACCCGGAGTGCCCGCTGTATATGCTTTGTGCCATTCCTCAAATGTCTTTGGTCTCATGCTCTGCATGAGATCTATTGAGTATTGAGTAATACAACGAACGTCAATAAGAGACACGCTTCCTTTGAGGACTTGCCATAACTGGGGAAGCTCATCAAGACTTAAAGCCCTGATGACGCGGCCTGCACGAGTGTTCCGAGGATCCTCATATGATTCATACAGACCAGCGTGTTCCAAATACGATTTACGAGTATCGGATTCGGGATGCATGGTTCTTATTTTTGTGATTGTAACGGGCTTGCCATCTTTGCCCACGCGTTCTTGAAAAAAGAACATACTGCCTCCATCTTCCGCCTTTGCGGCAAGACCGAGAACGACAGTTACGGGAATAGAAAGCAATGCCACGGGTGCGGTGATGGTCAATTCAAAATTCCTCTTGAATTTACTGTTTCTATATTCGGTTCCCTGAAGAGAACAGGCCTTCCGTAGCCCGTTTGCCAAAAACGTATCTTTCCGTCGGAAACAGCGGTCGATTCGCCCCACCATACTTTGACGCGGTAGTCCTTCATTCATACTCTATTCCTTAATCCTACTTTTTTGGTTCGATAAACGGAGCATTCTTTCCGCCAAAGCCAGACGCGCTTGAAGAAAAAATCTTTCGATTTTTAGAAAGGCGACTCTGTCATCGGCTTCAGGATAATTTGTCTGTTTACCAGAAAGGGCCGCGGCTAGTTCCGCTTCAAACATTGCCTTGTGTAGAGCGATTTTTGCATCCAGTGCTACCAGCTCTCTTTTGAGAGAAACGACTCTTGTAATCCGCCTTTCCGCTTGGCTCTGGATGTATTGATTCAACACTTCAGACATATGATGAGAGGTGTTAATTTTATACGATCGTATGAAATTAACACCTGGGTATAGATATTTGTTATGGATATTTCGCTACCAAACTTTTTTAGTCGCCCAAAATATCTCCCGAAATCGGAGGGCGATTGGGGACTACGACGTGTCCTTCTACCACAAGGTCTCCTTCAGGAGTTACTTCTATAACAGGTTCTGTCTCGTTAGAAGCGTATGGCGCTTTCTTTTTTTTAGTTGTGTTTGGTCTGGTAGAAGCGAAGCATTCATCGAATGGAGGTAGAGATGGTTTGATTTCTTCAATCATATTTTTATTCTTTTATTATCTGTGGATTTCTTTGAGTAAGGATTTCTTTTAGTATTGCGCGCCGTGTTCCAGCGTTATGTTTTTTATTTTCTAGTCTGGCAAGGTAGTTCGCAGACCTCTTTCGGTTAACGAAATATGCGTGGCTAGAAACGGATTTCTGTACGCGCTCTCGGTAAGTAAGCGCCGCACGTATTTCTTCTCGATACCTGGCTATGTTGCACTCGATTTGGACTATTTCTCCATCAAGGGCTTGTATTTCCGCCTTCAAGGTTTCCTTGGATTTTCGGAACGGAGTGCGTTCACGCAGTTTTTCTAACATAAAAACATTATAGCAAATCTCACTATTTTGTCAAACAGCGCTACTATGGAGGGGCATGGCTCGCGTTCTTCCTCAATCATTTTTCAGACGGCCCACTTTGGAAGTTTCCCAAGACCTTCTCGGCAAATATCTTGTGCATAAAGTTC
>DATDST010000036.1:0-3549 GCA_036517815.1 Minisyncoccota bacterium
TTGAAGCATTGGGTGAGGTTACAAAAGATCGTTTTACGATTGCGGTAACCGGTACGCACGGGAAAACGACGACCACGGCTTTGGTTGCAAAGATACTGAAAGACGCGGGCAAGAATCCGACAGCTATTGTGGGTTCCATTGTGCCGGAGTTTGGTTCGAATTTTTTGGAAGGTAGTCGCGATTTGTTTGTTGTTGAGGCGTGCGAATACAAAGATCACGTGCTGGAGCTCTCGCCGAACGTGCTTGTGCTCACGAACGCGGAGTGGGACCACACGGATTGGTTCCCTAGCCTTGCGGCGGAGCAGGAGATGTTCGGCAAGGCGGCTGCCGCCTTGCCGAAAGATGGTGCGTTTGTAACCAATCCAGACGACCCGAATGTCGCGCCCATCGTAGAGAAGGCAAAATGCAAAGTGGTTGATTACACGAAAGAAGAGGTGCCGGAGCTTCAGCTTGTGGGTGAATTTAACAAGATGAACGCCCGTGCGGCGGTTGCCGCCGCACGGGCGGCATTTCCCGACATTTCCGATGCTATGATGCATCATAGTGTTGCCGACTTTAAGGGAACATGGAGGCGTTTTGAAATGAAAGGCAAAACGAAGGAGGGGGCTATCGTGATTGATGATTACGCGCATCATCCGACTGCGATTCGAGAAACCCTTAAAGCTACACGTGAAAAGTTTCCGGACAAAACGCTCGTGGTCGCATTCCACCCGCACCTCTATTCCCGCACGCGCGATTTGATGGAAGAATTTGCTCATGCGTTTTCCGGTGCAGACGAAGTCATCATTGCCCCCATTTATGCCGCCCGTGAGGAGCCAATAGAAGGAATAACCGCCCGCGTGCTTGCCGAGAAAATCACCGCCGCGGGCGTTCCCGCCCGCGGCGCGGACTCTCTTCCCGAAGTAGAGTCTTTTTTACGCTCATCCCTCCTCGCTCATCCCTCCTCGCTTGTTATCCTGACCATGGGCGCAGGGGACATTTATAAGATTGCAAATACCCTTGTTGGCGCGTAGCATAAAACTATGGAAGTAAAACTGCATACTCTGTGGGAAGGCACTACATCGGAAGATGTCCTCGCGGCCGAAAGCGAATACTTGAAGGACTCTTCACAGTGGGGCGCTCTCTCCAGCGTGTACTATGGTTTTGCCACAGACAGCCGGGCAAAAGATCCCGAAGATGCGACTGGTAGCACGTATGTGTATAGAGAATACATCAAGAAAGCTGAAGGCACCTCTGACGAATTTGCCAAAAAGCACGGCAACACAATGATCGCGGATCAGTTGGATATTCGGCAGACGATACTTCGCGAAGTCGGACGGCATGCGGAAGCCCTTGCCGTAGCAGAAAAAGGTTTAGGTATGGAGAACATTCCGCTTCACACGAAAGGACTTCTGCTTGTGGGCAAGACGGAGGCGCTTCAGGCTCTCGGCAACGATCTTGAAGGAGCCGCCTCCATTGTCGCAGAAATCAAAACTATTGCCGAAACAGTAGCACAAAGCGATGACAAGAATAATAAAAACCAAGCAATCCGGCTCTATCGGGCTCTTGTCCGCTACTACAAATCAAAAGGAGCAACCGCAGAGTTACAGGCGGCAGAGAAAGCGGCGCGCGAACTAATCTCACAAACGGGAGCAGAAGGTCAAAAGAAAAAACTTGAATACGATCTACTGGCGGCGTAAGCAAAGCTTTCCGGCTACGCTCGTTCGGGCATCGGAAAGCACACTTCCCGATGCCCCTCTCTCGCTTGCCTCTGACATACCGGGAGTGGCGCGTCGCATTATCGCCCTTTTGTAAAATTAATTCTTATCATTCTCTCATTCGTACGAATGAGAGAATGATGTATTGGGGTCCGCTTGACGCTCTGGCGGGCAGGAGTACTCTTTTGCTATGCAAGAAGGTATTTCAAAGAAGGGCCTATTTCATAGATCGTCTTTACGGGCTCTTGCCGTGCTTTATAGAAATGGTCAGCGGTTTTTTAAGGCAGGTGAGTGCAACCACAGGCGCAATGAGGACTTTTTTATAACACATCCACAGATGCGTCCCAGCGAGGTAGATCCGGCTGATTTAAATAGTCCGTCAAGCAATCCTTCTGGAAGGGGTGGGGGTTCCCTTTTTTGAGGTACATGGCGTGCGGGATGCTTTTTGTCGTTGCAACGCCGATAGGGAATCTCGGGGATATTACGCTCCGTGCGCTTGAAACGCTGAAGGCGGTTGATATGATTGCGGCGGAAGATACGCGGGTCACAAAAAAACTTCTGAACCGTTATGAAATACGAAAACCACTTACGTCACTGCGCGCGCGGTCTCCGCGCGCGGCATTTGAAAAAGTAGCGGTGATGGTTGAGGAGGGAAAATCAGTCGCCTACGTGACGGATGCGGGCACTCCTGGCATCTCGGACCCGGGAAATATTTTGGTTGCGCTCGTGCGCGAGCGCTGTGGAGAAAAATCCATAGTGATTATCCCCGGTGCCTCTGCGCTCACTGCGGCTCTTTCGGGCGCGGGCATTCCTGTTGACCGTTTTTCTTTCCTCGGGTTCTTGCCGCACAAGAAAGGCCGGCAGAAAATGCTTAACGAGGCGATCGCAAAGGGCGGCGCTCTCGTTCTTTTTGAGTCGCCGCATCGGATTCAGAAGCTCTTTTCGGAACTTGAATCCCGCGTTCCGGAGCGGCACGCGGTCATCGCTCGCGAGATGACAAAGATCTATGAATCCCTCGTCCATGGAACCGTGGCGGGTCTCAATGCCCGTTTAGAAAGTGGAGACATTCCCGCGCGCGGCGAATTTGTTGTCATCATAGGCTCTAGGTAGTTAGGCTCTGGGCTCTAGCTAATGCCTAAAACCTAGCGCCTAGCGCCTGACATGTTACACTCCGTATATATGTCAAAAGGAGGAGTGATTATACTGTTGGGCTTTCTCTCGGCGTTTCTGCCGTTTACAGGCTTCCCGACTGGAACAAAAATACTCTTCGCGGTCCTCTTTGGAATTCTCATTATGGTGTTCGGATTCCTTGCGCGGCAAGAGCGGCTGTGGCTTCTCCGGACGCTTTCGGGGGAGCACAAAACCGATGCATACGCGGAAAACGGCGCATCATACGCCGAAATCACATCTCCAAAGGTTTAGCATCCCGATTTTTTTCGGCGGCATTGCTGTCTTATGTGCCGGCGGTTTTGTCGCATTCATGCCTGCCGAGTGGAATCTGGTGGCTGATACTATCCCGTCAGATACGCAGGTAGCGCGGGCAGTACACGTGTCTGATGTCGCGCATCTGCCGACACCGGAACCACTCAAAGCGATTTACATGAGCCAGTGCGTTTCCGGCACGCCGAGCTTCCGCGATACACTCGTAAAACTTGTTGATGATACGCCACTCAACGCGGTCGTCATAGATATAAAAGACTATACAGGGAGGATTGCCTTTACGACCGAAAATCCTATTTTGAAAGATTCCGTATCCGATGAATGCGGTGCCCGTGACATGAAAGAGTTTGTGAAGACCCTCCATGACAAAGGCATATATGTTATAGCCCGCATTACCGTGTTTCAGGACCCG
>DATDST010000037.1:0-3150 GCA_036517815.1 Minisyncoccota bacterium
AAGAGTTTCTAGGAAGCATGCTTATTGGTAAAAAATATAAACCGCCGTTTTCGTATTTTGCGGGCTATAAGGTTGAAGGGAAAGAAAACGCGTGGAAGGTGTACGGCGCGGATTTCGTGACGATGGAAGATGGCACGGGCATCGTGCATATCGCGCCGGGTTTCGGCGCAGATGACCTTGCGCTTGCCGAGAGGGAAAAAATCCCGATAGTGCACCACGTGAACAAAGACGGAATTTTTATCCCTGTAGTAACGGATTTTGCGGGAGTTCATGCCAAGCCGAAAGAAGATCCGCAATCAGGGGATGTGCTTATCATTAAGTATCTTGCAGGAAAGAATCTACTTTTTTCAAAAGAAAAAATAGTGCATTCGTACCCGCATTGCTGGCGGTGCGACACGCCGCTTTTAAATTATGCCGCCTCTTCTTGGTTTGTGGCAGTGACAAAATTTTCAAAGAAGCTTGTTACAGAAAATAAAAAAATACACTGGATTCCCTCTGAAGTGGGGAACAAACGTTTTGGTAATTGGCTTGAAAGCGCTCGCGATTGGGCGATTTCCCGTTCGCGTTTCTGGGGCGCGCCTATTCCCGTGTGGCGAAATCCAAAGACGAAAGCACTCACCATTATTGGCTCGCTTGAGGACTTACAGCATCACGTCAAAAAGTCGGGCAATCGGTATTTTATCATGCGGCACGGTGAGAGCGAGAAAAATATTAAAAAGATAATCAGCTGCAATCCCAAGGACGGCGTACATCTTACAGAAAAAGGAAGAGCGCAAGCGCGCGCGGTCGCTCTCACGCTTCAAGGCGTGAATCTTATTCTTACTTCGCCGTTTGAACGGACTAGAGAGACCGCGGATATCGTCCGGTCGGCTTTGGGTCTGCCCGAATCTGCCGTCATGCATGATGCACGCTTGTCCGAATTCAATTCCGGGATCTTTGACAAAAAACTTGATGAGGTTTTCAATGGGACTTTTGCCACTTCGTTCGAATATTTTGAAAATGGTCCGGAAGGAGGGGAGAGCATCAATACTATGCGTCGTCGCATGGGGCAGGTATTGTGCGAAGCGGAGAAAAAATATGAAGGAAAAACGATTTTGATAGTCTCCCACGGGTGGCCATTAGCCGCCCTTATCGCTGTAGCCGAGGGAGCGGAAGGGAAACATGCCGCACGAATCATAGACACCCAAGAACCCGAACCCGCGGGGGTGCAGGAGCTTCCGTTCACTCCCGTACCGCACAATGAGAATTACGAGTTGGATTTTCATCGGCCGTATATAGATGAGCTTGAATTGGTTGCGTCGGATGGCACGAGGTTAGAGCGGGTGCACGACGTGTTTGATTGCTGGTTTGAGTCGGGTTCCATGTCGTATGCGCAGTATCACTATCCCTTCGACGTTGCTCAAGGTAAACCGTCCAAAGAATTATTTGACCCGAAGCCATGCTGGTTCAGAAAGGCAAAAGGATATCCGGCGGATTTTATTGCGGAAGGTTTGGACCAGACGCGTGGGTGGTTCTATTCGCTTCTGGTTCTCGGTACCGCGCTTTTTGGCAAAGCGCCGTACAAAAATGTCATCGTGAATGGAATTGTGCTGGCCGAGGACGGACAGAAAATGAGTAAGCGCCTCAATAATTATCCCGACCCTCTTTCGGTTATCGCGAAATCCGGCACTGACGCGCTTCGTTATTATCTTTTGTCTTCTCCTTTGATGCGCGCGGAGGATCTGAATTTCTCTGAAAAAGGGGTGGCCGAAGTCGCTTCGAAACTCATTGGCCGTTTGATGAACGTACTATCGTTCTACGAACTGTACGAGGGTCACCCTCGTACAGTGTACGAGGGTGACCCTCGTACAGAAGAACATGTGCTTGACCGGTGGGTACTCGCAAGATTATCCGAGACTGCGAAGGCGGTAGAAGAGGGAATGGAAGCATATGCATTGGACAAGGCCGCGCGGCCTTTGATGGATTTTGTAGACGATCTCTCCACGTGGTATCTGCGGCGTTCACGCGACAGATTCAAAGACGGCGGGGAAGACGCCGGATTCGCGCTGAAGACCACGCGCGAAGTCCTGAAGACGTTTTCCATGATAGCGGCTCCATTTATTCCATTTACCGCCGAGGGTATCTTTCAGAAAGTTCGGAGCGATACCGATCCGGAGTCGGTGCATCTGTGCGAGTGGCCACATGTAGGGTTTACGAAACCCTACATGTGGGAAGAGATGAAAGAGGTGCGGCGCGTGTGTTCGCTTGCGCTTGAGGCGCGTTTCGCGGCGGGGATAAAAGTAAGACAACCACTCTTGAAGCTTGAAGCTGGAAGCTCCAAGCTGGAAGGGAAGAAAGAACTTCTAGAACTTATAAAAGACGAGGTGAATGTCAAAGAAGTGATTATCACTAAAGATATTTCAGAAAATGAAGTGAAGCTGGATACGACAATCACAGATGAGCTTCGAAAGGAAGGAGAAATACGTAATTTCATTCGCATGGTGCAGGATTTGCGGAAGCAAGCGGGGCTTATGCCGAAAGACAAGGCCATTCTGGTTATTGCCGAGGATGCCGCGCTTGTGGAGCATCATTGGGACGAAATAAAAAAGACGACCAATCTCTCCCGTTTTGAGAAGGGAGATACGACTCATGTCAGGAAAGCGTGAACTCACAACGCGAGGTATTGTTGTCGGCCGCCGTTCCGCGGGGGACGGAAGTGTACGCGTCTTTCTCTATAGTGAGGCCTTGGGGCTCGTTTCTGCCATTGCGAAAAGCGCGAGGGAAGAGCGTTCGCAGCTACGGTCGCACTTACAGTGGGGAACCTACGGTAATTTTATGCTTGTGTTAGGCAAAGAAACATGGAGGGTGAAAGGTGTTTCTCATACTGCAAACATTTTTTTTGAGCTTGGGGAGCGCGCCGCGGCCAAAGAAGCCGCGGCGCGTGTTTTGGAAACAGTGCGGCAGTTTATCCATGGGGAAGAAGCAAATCCAGAACTTTTTGCCGCTCTGTGGCAATTTTTGGAAGCGTTGCCGCGAGTTTCAGACGATGTACTTCCCGATGCCGAGCATCTGGCGGCCCTTCGGATACTCTGCGCCTTAGGCTATGTCGGCACACCTTCCGCCTTGCAGTTTCTTGGGGTTGCCTACGAGCCTGAAATGCTCTCCCGCGCG
>DATDST010000038.1:0-16558 GCA_036517815.1 Minisyncoccota bacterium
GGCGTGGATGGCCTCCACCACCTCATCTGGGAAGTCTTTGACAACTCGCGTGACGAGGCGATGGGCGAGCATTCGAACGATATTGAGATTACGCTGTTGCCGAAAAATCTCGTACGCGTTGCCGATAACGGCCGCGGCATCCCGATAGACATTCACAAGCAGACGAAAGTCTCCGCTTTGGAGACAATTATGACCACGCTCCACGCTGGCGCCAAGTTTGGCGGAGACGGCTATAAAGTTTCCGGAGGCTTGCACGGCGTGGGCGTCTCTGTGGTGAACGCGCTCTCGGTGTACACAAAAGCCGAAGTGCACCGCGACGGCGGGTATTACCTGCAGGAATATGATCGCGGCAAGCCGAAATCAAAAGTGAAGAAAGTCGGTTCTTCCGACTGGCGCGGAACGGTAATCACGTTTGATGCTGACCCGCAGATTTTTCCCGTCATTGAATACGACTTCAACCGCGTGGTCTCCCATATGCGCCAACAGGCATATCTTGTGAAGGGGTGCCGCATATCAGTGATTGATGCCAGAGAATATCCCGGGAAGATAGACCTTGCGGACGTACGCTATTTCCGCGAACTCGGGTTTCTGGTGCCTTCCATGACTTTTTACTTCGAAGGGGGCCTCAAATCCTTAGTTGCGTTCAATAACCGTTCCCAGAAACCAGTGCATGACACGATTTTCTATGTAGAAAAGGAATCGGAGGGTGTCGCGGTTGAAGTCGCGCTTCAATACGTGGATGACATTTCCGCGCGCATCACCGCGTTTGCAAACAATACCTACAACGCCGAGGGCGGCACCCATGTGACGGGTTTCAAGACCGCGCTCACAAGGATACTCAACACCTATACGAAGAAGAACAATCTCGTGAAAGGCGATGAAGAAAACTTCACGGGTGATGATGTTTTGGAAGGTTTGACCGCCATCATTTCCGTCAAACTGCGCGAAATCCAGTTTGAAGGACAGACGAAAGCGAAGCTAGGGAGCGTTGAGGCGCGCGGCGCGGTTGAAACCGTTTTCTCCGAAGGATTTGGGGACTTTCTTGATGCGCATCCGGACGAGGCGCGCTCGATTTGCGGCAAAGTGCTTCTGGCCTTGAAGGCGCGCAAAGCGGCGAAGGCCGCCAAGGATTCCGTGTTGCGCAAAGGCGCCTTGGATGGGTTTGCGCTTCCGGGAAAGCTTGCGGATTGCCAGACAAAAGATCCCGCCGAGGCCGAGGTTTTCATCGTTGAAGGAGATTCCGCAGGCGGCTCATCCAAACAGGGGAGAGACCGCCGTACGCAGGCGATACTGCCCTTGCGCGGCAAGATTTTGAACGTGGAGCGTGCGCGGCTGGACAAGATGCTTGCCTCTAACGAAATCAAGAATCTAGTTATCGCTATGGGAACGGCGATAGGCGACATGTTTGATATCTCAAAACTCCGCTACCACAAGATAATCATTGCGACCGATGCAGACGTGGACGGCGCGCATATCCGCACGCTTCTTTTGACGCTTTTCTACCGGCATTTCAGAGCGGTGATTGAAGGCGGTTTCATTTACATAGCACAACCGCCTCTCTACAAGATAAAAAAAGGAAAGGAGATTCACTACGCGTATTCTGATGCCGAGAAAAACAAAATAGTCGGCAAAGAAAGCACCATAGAAGAAGTGGAAGTAGCTACCGAAGAAGAACTGACAGAAGAAGAGGAAGGCGAGAAAGAAACCAAGAAGAATCAGAAAGTTTCTATCCAGCGCTACAAGGGCTTGGGCGAAATGAATCCGGAGGAGTTGTGGGAGACGACCATGGACCCGGCGCGCCGTGTATTGAAACAGGTGACCATTGAAGACGCGCAAGAAGCGGACCGCGTGTTTGACATTCTCATGGGCACGGATGTTCCAGCGCGGAAGAGCTTCATCCAGTCAAACGCCAAACACGCGAATTTGGATGTATAAGCGAAAACCACTCTCTAATTCGCGCGAATTAGAGAGTGGTTTGATATATCAAACTTTCCTCAAATAATTTAGTATCTTCTCGGAAAGCTGGTTCACCTCATACAGTGATAAATTTTCAAAATCCTTTTCCAAGTCATCAACGAGCGTATCGAGATCTTTTTCTTCCTTTGGAGTTCTGGGAAGGTCACGTACTCTCACAAGCAGATTATATTTGGCGATGAGATTTTTTACCGCTTTCGTCTGCTCGGGTTTTTCTGCTCTTGTACCCGGTTGGCTCATGTTTTTTCTCTACATGCTCTGCGCTTTACGCTCAGGAGCTTTCGAACTCATCGGAACACTATAAACCCCTGCGTGGGACGCGCAAGAAAGTTAGTCACCACTTTCAGCGTGCCGTTTGAATGCCGTGAGTGCTTACATCCTGCCTTTTAGTTTTAATGCCCCTCTCTTTTTCAAGAAGCCACTGGGTCATATAGTCGTGTGATTTCATTTTTGCTTGGAGCCATGTAGGGTTTCGTAAACCCTACATGGGTGCACCCGTTGGGCATTAAGGACTTACGATGTCCCGAGTATTTTAAAATCTTTTACTTTCCTTCTCGTTGTTCCGTTTCAGGAGCAGAAACCGCTGCAGGATTTTCTTTTTTATTTCTTATCAACTCAAAGACTGATCCAAACTTTCCCAGAATATCCTGTGCGGGCGCTGCTAGCGCATTCGCGACTCGTTCCTAATCCGCGGGCGAAAGCCCTTGTAGTTGTTTAGCAAATTTTGCCATTGCCGCCTGTATGTTTTTCGAATCATAAGGAATCTGATCTAAAAGCACATGCGTTTCAGGCGGCAATCCCTGCAAGAATATGCCAAGCGCAAGTGCCACACCTTTATCAATTGCATCTTTTGCCTGTGCGGGATCCTCAAATTTCGGAGCGCCCAAATGATTTTTTTCTTGACGAGACATTTTGCTTTAGCTTAGTGGTATCGCACCACATTCCAGATGAAATTGTCTGAATTCTTTGTCAGAGATAATCACTCCGTCACGAAGATTTTGGTCGTTTCTTTCTGATTGCAAAGGCGGGTTCAATCCAAGTATATATTCATCTTCAACCTTACCCCGTATGCATTGCTGGGTTTCAGGAGAATGATGATGATGTAACGCTTTTTCCTCCGAACAAAGCTCTATTGCTGTTGAATACTTAACATCAAAGCCTTCTCGACTCGCAAACCACGTGTTCATTACTTCTTGTGGAATACCACCTATAAACGTTCCGTTTTCTGTAGTAGTCCTAGGACACCAACCGTATTCTGTTGGTTTTGAAAGTTCTTGTCCATGTGCAGAAATAGCTCCGGTGAGCATTCCAGAAAGAGCAATAGCAGTAAGTTTTTTTGGTTTTTCAAACATCTTTTTGCGTAGAACTCGCAAGTGAGTCTTTTACTTAGAAGATTAAAATTAAATAGAGCTCGCTACACAGTCCTCATACTGAGCTAGTTCTGCAGAATTTAACTTTTTGATTGCAGCACTTAGAGGTTTCCAAAGTGGAGTAACTGCGCTTACCGGCAACTCGTTTCTGTAATATTTCCAGAAAGTTGTTGCACACGCTTCCCGCGCCTTAAGAGCTTTTTGAACTGCGGGCGGTATTTGAGAAGGTTTTTCTATTGAACTCATTTTTTTTGAATCCATGTAGGGTTTCGTAAACCCTACATGTGTGTCGCACCCGTCGGATTTTTAATCAATCAACCGTTTTGATTGATGCGGACTTCATATCCTTCCAATGGATTACCTTCCCCCGTTCCCCGCCCCAATGCTTCAGCAACTAGTTCCATATAAATCGACGGAGGCATTCTTTTACTCATGCCGGCAGCACATCGTACGTCCCAGTTTTCATCCAGAGTGAGCGCAATAAGAGATCTTATTTCTAGGGGCATATTTGGGTTGACCACGGCAGCTTTTCTCACTTCCAGGTCTTCATGGCCGCTTAATTCTATGAGCCGTGTAGGCGTTGTCCGGCGACTTTGGGCTTCTGCAATAGGCGTATGTTTTCTCGAAACGCCCAATCGCTCCAATACCCGTCTTATCTTGTTACGTAGCTCTTCAGTAGAGCTAATCGGTGTCGCCTCGCTTTTTTCTGGATGTGCGCCTGGTTGAGTCATTTTGTTTGTCTTAATTACTAAATGCTCTATGCTCACTTCACCACTGTCATCGTGTATTTCAGGATATTGTTGGCCTTGTTTGGTTCCATGATGCGGCTTGAGGGGTCGATATTGAGCGTAAAGACGCTGGAGGTTGCATCCACAAAGCTGTCAAAAGCGAGCGTGAACTCAATGCGGTCGCCGGGGCCGAGCTCCTGTTGCATAGGGGAGCTGAAAATGTGCGCGGGGAAGGTGGGGAGGACGGCATTGAAGTCAAACATTGAAGAACGCTTCGTGCCGACGTTTTCAACCGCGAAGCGGATGGCAAGCCGCGCGCCCGGCGGGTTTCTCATCGGAGTTGAGGAGGCTGTAAACTCGTTTGTTGTTTTGTTCACGATGCCTACTTCAATAACGCGGCCGGTCAAGTCAATAAAGCCGCTGGGGTTTGATGCCGCGGCGCCCGTGCCGATAGGGAAAGTATTACTGGTCGCTGTTCCCGCTGTTGCGGTTTGGGGCGGGGGTATCGTTGTGACGGGCGCCGTCGGAGCCGGTGCTGTTACCACAGGCGTCGTTGGTACCGGCGTTCCCGAAATAGCATTGTTTGCGATGGTCAAGGTTGCCGTGCCGGTAATCGTGGATTCCGAGACTCCATTCGGCGTGAAGTCTATGAAAAGCTCTACATCCACGAGGCGGCTTTTGCTCGAAGAGGCGGTCAAGATAATCGCGTCATTTGCATTTAGAAAATTGAAAGGTGTATTGCAGAATACGGCCGTTTGGGCGCCTCCGATGTTCGGAGAGGTGAATGAAACGCCCTCTACGCAGTTGTAACGGAATGTATACGAACCGGAGGTCGCTTTATTTGAATGTTCCCACGAGAGAAGGAATGTTTCTCCGGAGGAGACGGTCAAAGAGGGTGCGGAGAGGGTGAGAGTTTCGTTCGCGGGGACGAAGATTGACGTGAGTCCTACGAAGGCCGCGGAGAGGTTTGAAAATGCATTCGGGACCATGCGGGCAATCTGAATCGAACCCCATATACCGATGATAAGGATAACGACGAACGCGAGGATAGCGAGTGCGCGCATCCATGTTCCTGTTCTTGGGCGGTCTGTGATTTCTGCCATATAGAAATATGTATCACACTTAAATAATTTTGTCAACTATCCAGAACATTGACAAAACAATAGACCTGATGTAATATATCTCTGCTATTTGATGTCTGGAAAGATACGCCATGCCTATTGCCACAGAACAGCCGCAGACCAGTACCTATACGCCGTGGAAATTCCTCGGGCTGTTTCTTGTACTATTTTTCATATTCTGCGTTTTCCTCTTTGCCATTGATTTTGTGCCTGAAAAACCTATGATCGAAAAAGAAATCAGTGGAGAAAACGCCATTGCGGCTACTCTTGTAGAACAGTATCCGATTGAAATGCCGGTCCGTATCGTCGTATCAAAGATAGGCGTTGACATCAATATAGAAAACCCGCTTACGGCCGATCTTCCGACATTGAACATCGCCGTGAATAAAGGCGCGGTGCATTACCCGGGCTCGGCGCTTCTCGGCGAGAATGCCGCGATGTTTTTGTTCGGTCATCAGAGCTACTTGCCGGCGCTCAAGAATCCCGCGTACAAAGCATTTAACAATCTTGAAAAACTCTCTTTTGGGGATGAGATTGAAGTGTTTTCCGAGAATGCGGTATATGTGTATACTGTTCGTTCGGTAGAATTGAAGCAGGCGGACGAGGCGCAGATCAGTCTTGAAAAAGGATCCCGTATCCTTACTATGAGCACGTGTAACTCGGTTGGGGCAAAGGAGGAGCGCTATGTGGTGAAAGCCGATTTTGTTTCCCGCACGGCGCTTGTCCAAAGTTCGTAACAATTCTAGATACAACCTATGAACATGTTCATCAAATCAAAACATCTTTTTCTTACGATTGTTGCGGTTGCCGTGATTTTTGGAGGTCTGTGGATTGCCCTTGATATCGGGGCGGCGCTTTTTGATATTTCGTCTATCACCGCGGAAGCATTGACTGTTCCGAGCTGCGCATTAGATGCAACGCCGAGCTCTATCACGGCGGGGAATTCTTCTACATTGAGTTGGACCTCTGCAAATTCTGCGAGCGTTTTCCTCAATCAAGGTATTGGGTATGTGTCGCGTACCGGCGGAAGCATTTCCGTTTCGCCAGCACATACCACGACATACAGTATGACTGCCGTGAGCCAGACTGGTACCACGATCTGTCAAACAACGGTTACTGTCTCGCCAAACCCTGCACCCTCCTGCACGCTTTCTGCAAATCCTTCTTCCATTAACTCCGGCGGTTCGTCCACCCTCTCGTGGACTACGGCGAACGCCATTTCTGCATCCATTGATCAGGGCGTCGGGAGCGTTTCCACCTCGGATGGTAGCAGATCTGTCTCTCCACCCGCTACGAGGACATACACCATGACCGCGCTGGGAGCCGGGGGCACTGTGACCTGTCAGAAGACGATCACTGTAACGCCAGTGCTCATAACGCCCGAGCCTACGCCGAACCCGGCTCCCTCATGTGCACTTTCCGCAAATCCCTCCTCAATCGCTTCGGGAGGTTCTTCCATCCTTTCGTGGACTAGCGCACATGCTCTCTCGGCATCTATAAGCAACAACATTGGTGTAGTGAGTCCTGCGGCCGGTTCTCTGTCCGTTTCTCCCGCAGTCAGCACTACCTATGTTATGACAGTGACAGGTACAGGCAATTCGGCCGTTGATACCGCCACGAACCTTATTCAAAACGGCAGTTTTGAAACTCCGGCGTTTCAAAGTAATTGGTGGAATGTGTATCCCAGCGGCACTTCCGGTCTGGGATGGACCGTTTCGTGGAAATCGTCTGAGACTTCCTATGGGAACCTAACACGACCTGCAACAGCGTTGATTGAGATCCAAAACCAGCTCTACGGTCCCGCAGCGGAAGGCGTTCAATATGCCGAACTCGATTCAGATTGGGACGGTTCTTCCGGCATATCCGGGTATGAACCGTCTAATATCAGCATCTCTCAGAATATAGGAACGAATCCTGGCACCACCTACGAACTTCGTTACTATTTTACTCCGCGCCCCGACGCACCCGACACTCTTCTTGTTGTACAAGTAAATGGCGTCACTGTGGATACGCATAGCACAACTGGTGCGACGCATAACGCCAGTGGCGGGATGCGGGAGTGGACGGAATATCGCCATCAATTCGTTGCGTTTTCACCTGCAACCACTGTCACCTTTTTAGAGGCTGGCACAGCAGATTCGTACGGAGCTTTTCTTGATGACGTCCGGCTCTATGCGGTCTCAGAAGGAGAGGGCGCGAAGGCGACGTGCTCGGTTCCTGTTGTAGTTCAAACGCTTCCCGCGCCCACCTGCACTCTCTCCTCAAACCCGAGTTCTATAACTTCCGGCGGCTCCTCCACTCTTTCGTGGATTACCTCACACGCAACCTCTGCGTCTATCAATCAAGGCGTTGGTTCGGTGAGTCCTGTTTCCAACGGTTCAAGTACTGTTTTTCCTTCGGCAACGAAAATATACACGATGACGGTTACCGGAGCAGGGGGAAGCGCGACGTGCCAGAAGTCCGTTACGGTTGTTCCTTCTCCAACTCCCGTGTGCTCCCTCTCGGTTTCAAAGGATCAGGTTTCATGGAGCACCCAAAATGCCACTTCAGTCTCCATTACTCATTCAAACGGTTCTCAAGCTGTTCCCGGGCCGTACGCCTTGGACGGCTCATACAATTTCAATCCTACTCTTCCGCCCGGAACGCACACGTACACCCTGACGGCATCCGGTTCCGGCGGCACGAAACTCTGCCAGGCGTCGGTCACTATACAGCCGTCGCCAGCGCCCACGTGTGATTTGGATGCATCTCCCTCGACTATCATGAACGGTTCATCTTCCGTTCTTTCATGGACGACGACGAACGCCTCTTCCGCTTCCTTGAGCCAAGGCATCGGAGCGGTGACTGCCGGCTCGGGCTCAAAGTCCGTGTCTCCGGGAATCACCACAACGTATACAATGACCGCGCTCGGGGCGGGAGGCAGTGCGACCTGCCAGAAGACCATCACCGTCACGTCGCAACCAGTCCCGTTCTGCTCCGTTCACTTGGCGGCAAGCGAAATCGACTGGACTTCCACGAACGCGACATCGGTCATCATAGTCCCCACGACCGCTTCTCCTGCAGTCGGCAGTTCTCTTCCTTTGGATGGCATGCACAATTTCAATCCGAACTTGGCGGCGGGTGAGACACACTCGTACAAGATGACTGCAACGGGTTCCGGGGGATCAGTGATCTGTGAGGCCACGCTCGCCATTCCGCCGAACCCCGCGCCGACCTGTTCCTTGGATGCGTCGCCTTTGTCCATCATGGCGGGGGGTTCGTCCTTTTTGAGCTGGGCCGCGACGAACGCTTCAAGCGTTTCCATCAATCAAGGCATCGGTTCCGTTTCAACGGGAGGCGGCACAAGGTCTGTCTCGCCATCCGACACCACAACATACACACTGACCGCGCTGGGAGCGGGAGGTACCGTGACCTGTCAGAAGACGGTGACCGTATCACCGAATCCGGCGCCGACGTGTACGCTTTCCGCGCATCCTTCTTCCATCAACTCCGGCGGCTCGTCCACGTTGTCGTGGACTACTGCGAACGGTACTTCAGCATCCATTGATCAGGGTGTCGGGAGTGTGCCGCCGATGTCGTCTGGTTCCGTCTCTGTCTCGCCCTCCGCTACGAAGACATACACCATGACCGTAGTAGGCGCAGGCGGGAGTGCAACATGCCAGGGACAGGTTCAAGTGGAGATTCCTCAAGCCGCGTGTACGCTTTCTCTTTCTGCATCAAAAATAAAGACAGGCGAGTCGGTCACCATCTCGTGGAATTCTCCAAACGCAACCGAAGGTTCTGTCAGTCCTCTGGTGGGCTCAACGACCCCGGTCTCAAGCGGATCCTTGTCCATTTTCCCGTCTTCTGATACGACCTTCACTGGTACTTTCAAGGGGTCGAGCGGCGCTGTTTCCTGCACTGCCTTTATACAGGTGACGACATCCGGAGGCGGATGCACCAACTGCGGCGGCGGAGGCGGCATCAATCAGCCGACAACAGCTCTTTTCCAAAAGCCGGGAGAACAGCCGCTCGCATTCGTGTATCTTTCGCAGATTCCATATACCGGATTTGAGGCGGGACCTGCGCTCACCATTCTTTTCTGGCTTGCGGTCGCACTTCTTGCCGCGATGACCGCCTACTTCATAATGGGCCGCGACAGCGCGCGGGGCATGCTGGCATACGCGACGGGGCTTCTTGGTGTTCCGACCGAGGCGGAGGTGGCTTTGTCGGATCATGAACGGGAACGCGAAAAAACATATGGTGTCAGCTATCCAACTCCGAGCCAGAATGATGCCGATGGCTCTGTTGCGCGTATGTCTCCTCCGGCGCCGGCTCATGCGTGGGTGGTTCCATCAGCGGTTTCTGCTGTGCCGGCGCCAGTCGTCTCGGTTTCTCCGGTTTACATTCCTGAACCTGCTCAGGCAACACCCATGACGCGACCCGCACACGCTGAAGTTTCCGGCACTGGAATTCCTTCCTTGCAGGATGTTATTGAATCGCGTGCTCACGCGGCAGGGGTGCTCATGTCACCGGAGGCCGTGTCCTTTGCGGTCGAGCTATCAGGCGACCGCGCAGAAAATTTGCGTATATTTGGAGACATATTGAATGAAGCGGTACGCACCATTCCGCGCGAGGACGGGTGGATCATGCTCACCAGTGATCGTTTTTCAGCATTGAGTAATCAAGCTCCTGCCGCGCACGCTGTGCTTGCCACTCCTATCGTTTCCGTTGTTTCCACGGTGGCGCCGGAAGTTCCATCTGCACCGGAAGCAAAAACCACGGACGAAGCTGCGGCCATCGCTTTCGCTCTCTCAATTGTGTCCGGTGATCGCGACAGGGCATACGGCATCATTCGCTCACTTGAAAAAGACAATATCAATCCGACGGGCTTGATTGCGGGAACCGCATCTGTTTTGGATCGCCTGTACCGCATCCGGAAAGGAGGCAAAAACGGCATTGATGAGAATCTTGCGCAGAAAGCGTCACTACTTGCCGATGATGCTCTTGGAAAGTTGGTTGAAACGTTCGCCCACGCACTAGACACCGTCTATTCTTCTCCTTTTACCGGCCCCAAACTCGCTCTTGCCCAGGCGTTTGAGGTGGTAGGTTGATTGAATTTTTATGGTGGAAACTAGAGAAATGTCGTCTCATAATCCAACAGACGAAACTTTTGTTTCTCTGAAATCTGTGGGTCGAATTGGCATCGAGGTGGTCTTAAAAAAATCTGAGGGAGAGAGAATAGCAGCTGAGAAGGAATATCAACGACAGCTCCACCAACTTCCAGAAGCGCAGCAAGATCTAGTGACCGAATATGTCACGAAATGGCGCAAAAGAATAACTGCCGGTGGCACACGACGTCCTCGTCGGTAATGACTCGAATAATACTATCAATCGCCGCTTCTCGCCTACGCTGAAGCTTCGGGCACACGCGCGGAAATTTTTTGAGTATTTTTGCCACTGTACCCATATATGGGTGCGAACCTTTTTTTGCCTTTAACTCCGATTTTTTGAATGTGTTAATTTAGTACGATCGTACTAAATTAACACATCGCACAATTCATACCTTTGTAATTTTATTCAGAGGCACGGGAAGATATTTTTTGTTTCAGTACCTCAATGATTTCTGAAACTGGTTTCACTTCTTTGTTTCCATCCCTGCTTTCTGCGCTTACCGTTTTTGCTTCAATTTCTTTATCCCCGACCACGAAGAGGTAGGGGATTTTTTCGGTTTTGGCGTTTCTTATTTTCTTGCCAAGCGATTCATTGTTCTCGTCAATCTCTGCGCGGATGCCAGCTTCTTTCAGTTTCGCAAGAACACTTTGGCCGTACTCCAAATGTTTTTCAGAAACGGGAAGTATTTTCACTTGCACCGGTGAGAGCCAGAGAGGAAATGCGCCTTGGAGATGTTCTATAAGAACTGCCAAAAAACGCTCTATGGAGCCCGTAATAGCGGCATGGATCATTACAATGCGCTCCTTTTCGCCTTTTTCGTTTGTACAGGTTAAGTCAAAGCGCTCCGGCATATTTAAGTCCAGCTGAATAGTCGCCACTTGCCACTGCCGCCCATGCGTGTCTTCAGCCATGAAATCGAGCTTTGGGCCATAGAAAGCCGCCTCTCCCACGCCGTCGATGGTTTGGGCGCCTTTCTCTTCGGTGATGTTTTTTAATGTATCTTCCGCCATCTTCCATTGATTTTTGTCGCCGAGATATTTTTCCGGATGCGCAGGATCATGGAAGGAGAGCCGAATTTTCTTCGGATTGAAACCGAATGCGCTATAAAATTCCTCAATAATTTCCCAGACCTTCAGGAATTCTTCTTTTACTTGCGATTCGCGGCAGAAGGTGTGTGCATCATCTTGCGTGAACGCTCTAACGCGCGAAAGTCCGTTTAACTCTCCCGACTGCTCGTCGCGGTAGCACATGGTGGTGTTCGCGTAGCGTTGGGGAAGTTCGCGGTAGCTCCAGGGCTTTCTTGCATAAATCTGCGTGTGGTGCGGGCAGTTCATCGGCTTCAAAGCAAATTCGTCTCCTTCTCGCGTCGTGATGCGGAACAAGTCATCCTTGAATTTGTCCCAGTGTCCGCTTTTTTCGTAGAGTGCGCGTTTGGTAATATGTGGAATTTCGACTTTTTCAAATCCTCGTTTTTTCCGAAGTTCCCACACAAAATCGTCAAGGAGGTCCCGGAGGAGCGTGCCTTTTGGCGTCCACAAGGGAAGCCCGCTTCCCACGAGTTCAGAAAAGGTAAACAAATCCAGCTCCTTCCCGAGCTTCTTATGGTCGTTGGCTTTGTCCGGTTCGGTCATCGCAGAAGAATATCACGCTTTGCATATTTTTTTCTTCGCCGTTCGTCTTTTTGACTTAAGTTTATTTTTATGTAATAATATCTAAAGCGTTATATGGCAACAGGTAAGCCAGAATCAGTGGCAAATCTTGCGCGGGTACCCATCAGTAGTGAGGGAATGCGCACTCGCGCCCACTATCTTGAAGGAGGAAAAGATGTTGATGCGATTTTCACCAAGAGGGAAGGGGATCCTCTTGCATGGCGTTCGGAGCAATACGGAGCCGGGAGCGTTGTTATTGAAGAGATTTGGAAAACGATCTTACGTAGGTTCGCGGGGAAGCCAATTCCTCTCATTGGGTCCGAGAGAGATTTTTGGACTCAATGGATGCATCAGCATGATGCTGCTGTTTTTAGCGAAGAAAACGCCGCGGTAAAAGTGTGGGCAAGCGAACTTGTCAATAAAGATCGCGTAGACATGAGCAACGTGGATATTGCCTTTGTTGGGTTTCAGCACTCATTACGTCAGGAAAATCCGCGCGTTCAAGGCTCTTTTGTTCCTTCCTCCCTAGGGCTTACAGTTGCGGTGGGTAACATATCAAGAGTTGCGGGAACTTTGTTTGAAAATGAGAAAAAACGTCCTATCAACCCTGAAGAGCTTTCCTCTGCGTTACATGGAAAAAGTTTGAAATATTTATTGGTTGGTCTCATGTTGAATTCTAATCCCGTTGCTATCCACTGTATGACGCAAATCTTTCCAAATTGGCCTAAAGGCAATGGATCAACAGGAACCACTGAACCGTCCATTAGAGATAACTTCTTTTTTCTTCGTTTTGATGCACGCGGAATGCCTGAAATTCATCTAAAATCAGCCTTCCTTGAAGAATATCGGGTCCTGCTAAAAGCCAGTCTTGCCGACCGGAATCCTGCTCATCAGCAAGAAACGCTCTATACGCTTGGCTGCCCGTTTGCTTATTCTTCTGTTTCTATGGAGAGGGTAATGGATTTTTTCTTTGACGAAGCTGTTCGGCAATACAGGGATTATTACGAACGAATGCAAAAGATAGAAACTACAGCCCCTTCACTTTCTCAATCAGAATAGACGGTTCGCCGTTTCGTTTTGAAAGCTTGCCTTTGAGAAGCACACACTTTCCAATTTCCAAGGCTTCGCGGTTCGCTTTAAAGACTTCAGGGAAGGCAACGGTTTCTATTGAGGACTCCTTGTCGGATACCGTAATAAACCCCATGCGATCACCTTTTTTAGTGAGTATCGGCTTAATGCTTTCAATCACTCCTGCGACGACGAGTGGATAGCCATTTCGTTCCTCGCTTTTCGCCGCTTTGATTGAACCTTGGTATTGCCGCAGGGCTTCCGAAAATTGGTCTAGCGGATGTCCCGATACGTAGATGCCCAGCAATTCCTTTTCCCATGCGAGCATCTCTTCGCGGGATGCGGGCGGCGTTTCTTCCAGAATGATGACAGGAGCGGATGCAAGGGAGGTACCGAAAAGGGAATCTTGGCCTTCCGGAGCATCCCCGGCATCTTTGCCGAATGCGAGTATTTTTTCTATGTTGCCGAGGAGTGTCCCGCGTTTTTCAAATGAATCAAACACGCCGCTTTTTATCAAGGCCTCCAAGGCTCTCCGGTTCACGAGCGTCTGGGGAACGCGTGAAAGGAAGTCTCCGATACTTTTGAATTTTCCTCCCTTCCCGCGCTCTTCTATGATCGCAGTTGCGGACCCCTCGCCGAAGTTCTTGATGGAAGAAAGCCCGAAGCGGATGGCTCCTTCCGCGACCGCGGTGAAGTTTTGGAACGACTCATTGACATCCGGCGGCCACACTTTGATGCCGATTCTCTCACATTCCGCCACATGTTCCGCCACCTTTTCCGTGTCTCCCGAGTCCGCTGACAAGACTGCCGCCATGTAGTCGGTGGGATGGTGCGCTTTCATGTATGCGGTTTGGTATGCCACCCGTCCGTAGGAGGCGGCGTGTGCCTTGCCAAATCCGTAGGCCGCGAATGGTTCTATGAGCTTCCAAATGGCTTCTGCTTTTGCGCGCGTCAGCTTCCCGTATTCAATGAATCCGTTCACCAGCTTTTCTTTCTCCGCCGCCATAACTTCCGGAATCTTTTTTCCCATGGCGCGTCTTAGTTCATCCGCCTGAAGCCACGAGTATCCGCCGAGTTTGACCGCAATTAACAGGACATCGTCTTGGTAGGTGATGATGCCGTAGGAGCGTTCCAAGATTTCCTTGAGGCGCGGGTCAAGATAGGTTACCAGCGCCGGATTGTGTTTCCGTGCGATGTAGGCGGGGATTGATTCCATGGGGCCCGGCCGGTAGAGGGCAACCATCGCGTTTATGTCATGAACCGAGGATGGCTCCAGTTCCTTGAGGTAACGCGTCATGCCGGAGCCTCCAAGCTGGAACACGGACTCCGTATCGCCGCGCTTGAGCATTGCGAAAACTTTCTGGTCGTCCGGCGAAATGTTTTCAATGTCCACGACTTCTCCTTTACGCGCGCGCACCCGCTCTACGGCATCCCCCAAGACCGAAAGGTTCTTAAGGCCCAAAAAATCAAACTTGAGAAGTCCCGCATCTTCAACCGCATGCATGTCGTATTGGGTAATCACCGAAGTGCCCGAGGGGTCGCGTTGGACCGGCACGAAGTCGGTGACGTCACTTGGCGCTATCACGATGCCGGCCGCGTGGACGGAAATATGCCGCGCATTGCCTTCTATCTGCCGCGCCGTGTTTATGACGGTTTCCGCGTCCTCGTCTGATTGATACAGCTTTTTCAGGTCATCCTCAATTTGAAGCGCGCGCTCGAGAGTCATGGGGAAACCTTGCGAGCCAAACGGAATTAATTTTGCGATGTGATCGCCCATGCCGTAGGGGTACCCCAAGGCCCGCGCGATGTCGCGCACGGCCGCGCGCGCCATCATTGTGCCGAAGGTTCCGATTTGGGCGACGCAGTTCTCCCCGTAGCGTTCTTTTGCATAGCGGATCATCTCGTCTCTTTTGTTATCGGCAAAATCCATGTCGATATCCGGCGCTTTCGGGCGTTCTGGATTTAAGAATCGTTCAAAAGGTAATTTGTAGGCGATAGGGTCTATGTTCGTGATGCCGGTCAGATATGAAATCAAGGAGCCCGCGGCCGAGCCGCGGGTCGTAGCGAGGATGCCGTGCGTCCGCGCATGCTCCAAGAGGTCTGCAACCACAAGGAAGTACGGAGCGAAACCTTTGCCATTTACGATGGAAAGCTCGTAATTCAGGCGCTCGGCGATTTCCGGAGTCTCATCCATGTTCCGGCGCTTGAGCCCCGCTCTCGCCGCTTTTTCAAGTTCTTTTTCCGGTGTGGTGCCGGGCGGTATGGGAAAAGCGGGGAACACCCATGAACCCAAGGTAAGTTTTAGATGTACCCGAGCGACAATTTCTTCCATACCGGAGACGGCTTCCGGAAAATCACGGTATCTTTCTTCAAGTTGTGCAGGGCTCGCGAATGCTCGGTCATTGCCATCGGCTTCGGCCTGCGGGTCCGCAATTCTTCGGACGATGTCGCGGGCGCGCTTGTCCTCCGATTTCAAGTAGTAAATCCCATCGGACGCGGCCAAGGGAAGCCCGAGCGCTTTTGCAAGGCCGGCAGTCCGTATTTGCCGCTCGCGCCCCCCGTTCCATCCCAAACGGGCGTACACGCTTTCTTTTCCGAGCGACGCGTGCAGTTCCTCCACAAACTTTGCAGAAGCTTTCCCGACAAGCGCGGTATCCGGAATGAGCGCAATCAGCCCTTTGCCGTGCATTCTCAAGAGCGCTTCGCTTATGCGCGGTGAACCGGCGTCGCTTTCAAGGTGTGCACGGGATACGAGCTTCAGGATGTTTCGGTATCCTTCCTCGTTCTCGGCGAGGAATATCATGTGGCCTGACGCACCGCCGATTGAGAAATCCGCATCAACACCTATGATCGGCTTCACGGCCGCTTTTTCGCACGCTCTGTAGAACTCGATTGCGCCGTAGAGATTATTACGGTCGGTCAAAGCCAAGGCTGGCATGCCGAAATTTGCTGCGGCATTGACCAAGGGTTCTATCTGGGGCAATCCGTCCAAGAGACTGTAGTGACTGTGAGCAGAGAGGTGTGAGAACGAGGGCATCAGAACTAGTATAGAGGCACTAGGCTCTAGGCGCTAGATATCAGGAAAAGTTAAAAATAAATGAAATTAGGTTCTTTTGCTATTTTTTCTTGCTTTATTTTTGAAAACTTCTGCCATAATTCTCTCTAGTTTTTTGACTTCTTGAGCTGTCGGCGGTGCAATGCCTTGAGAGCGCAAATACGCCTTGAGTTCTTCATTCGACATTTCCATAATCCTGTCCCCCTGTAAATTCTCAAAAAAATCTCTCCTATCGATGACGTTATTTTTTCTCTCATTAGGCATACTCTCATAGAGTACATTGTTCTCACGCTATACTCAATATATGCGTCTCATCGTCGGCATTGATGAAGTGGGGAGGGGGCCTTTGGCGGGCCCCGTGTCTATCGGCATTGTTGTGTGCAAGAAACTGCTGGTCATGCCAGAGTTGACCGATTCGAAAAAAATGACAGAGGAGGCG
>DATDST010000039.1:0-14694 GCA_036517815.1 Minisyncoccota bacterium
GACGCGCGCTCCACCGTCTCCATATTTTCTGTATCAACAGTTTTCAGGATTGCATCCACCTCGACATTCAAATCGGTTTCTTCCAAGAATCGCTCAAAGGCAGAAGCGGTAATGACAAACCCGGGAGGCACGGGATTATGCACGCCTGCGTGTCCCGCCATAGCCTTGGCGAAGGCGGATGTCATCTCTCCTAAAGATGCCCCCTTGCCGCCCGCAATGTGCGCATCGTTTTTGGAAATTTCCGAGAACGACTTGATCCAGTGCATCAGGATTGCATTACCTTTAAGGCGAATGGCAGAAAATACCGTTCGATCTGGCGGCGTGATACAGAAAGTTTTTTCGCGCCCGAGCGGACGTCCTCAACGATAGCAGCGAGAACCTTGACTTCAGCCGTCCTGCCGCGCAACTCTTCGTGCGATTCAAGCTCGTTAATGATGAAGGTTGCCCGCGCGGCGCTCTGCGCCGCGCGTAATTCATCATGCCGTTCAACTGCCGCAAAAAGCCGAACCATCTCGGACCCTAAATTAGCCATTAAAAACAAAGAAGTGCGAGTGGAACTAATCATATAACGAGTCGTTCAATAATTCCCTTCATGATACTGCGAATGTGTTTATCTTCAACTTCGATGCTCTTGTTTCCGGAAACGGGTCTGATATTAATCAATGAAATATATTCAATCCACTCGGCGTCTGTTTGGTCGGGATAGATATTGAAACCCCACAGATTCTGCTGCTGGGAGCCCGCTTCAATGAGAACAGTGTTTGCGTCCATATGCCACTCGCCGCCTAAGGCGACTATCCCGCGCTCAATATCTGCAACGCCTTTGACCACCTCCGTATACCACTCCTTCCCCATTTCTGCTACTTGGGCGCGTGTGATCGGTTCCGTAATGATACGTATGGCCATATGTTCACTGGGCAACATCTAACTTTTTCGCGGATTCGGCAAAGGAGGTGCCGACTTTCTTGCCGGGGTTGAAGATACCCAAAGGATCAAAAATCTTCTCGACCTCTTCAAAAAGTGCCGTCATTTCTGGACCAAACATTGCGCGCACATACGGAGTGCGGACGAGTCCGTCGTTATGTTCCCCCGAGATGGACCCGTGGTACGAAATCACAAGGTTATACACTTTATGCGAAAGCTCGTCTATCACTTTCGCCATGCCCGGCTTTTTTGGATCAATAAGAGGAATGATGTGGAAGTTGCCGTCGCCCACATGCCCTGCAATCGTATACGTTAGGTCGTACTGTAAAAGGATGTCATTCAATTTTGGCAGAAACTCGGGAAGCGTAGAGGGCAGAACCACAAAATCATCAATAAAAGGCGCTGTTTTCATGCCGCGCACTTTCTTGCGGAGTAAACTGAAACTTTCGCGGCGTATCGTCCAATATTTTCGCGCCGCTTTCTCGTCTTTCGCGATTCTCACATTCGTGCGAATGTGAGAATCGCGAATCTTTCCGGCAAGCACTTCTACGTTGTGAAGCGCCTCCTGTTGTGAATCCGCACGAAACTCCACCAAAAGAATCAGCTTCGGAATTCCATGGGTTATAAGCATCCATATCTCCGGCAGAAACGAAAACCCGAGTGAAATGATGCCCGCTTTCATCTGTGCCGCAAACTCCGGAAAATATTTGACCGCGAGCGACAGCGTTTTGTCATCATACGATTCGAAACTGTCGGGTTTCTCCGCAAGAACCGCAGGAATGATGGTACCGAGTTCTTTCAAATCGTTTACGAACATGACGAGCATGGACGAGTATGGTTTTGGTGAAACAAGACCGAAGCGGATTTTCGTGATAACACCCAAGGCGCCTTGCGAACCCACGATGAGCGGCACAAGGTTGAGAGAGCTCTTCCCATCGCCCACATCCCACAGCGCATAGCCCGAAGAGTTTTTCGTGACCTTCGGACGCGCGTTCTCTATGGTCTCCTTGTTTTTTGAAACAAGCTCGGCAATATTCCGATACAGCTCTCCCTCAAACGACTGCTCGGCCAGCTTCAATGTCAAGGCGTCGCCTTGACATTTTTTGAGGGAATAGATTTCACCGTCAGTAAGTACAACCTCTAGCTCTTCCACATAGCGGCCTGTCTTTCCGTATTTGAGATTTTTTTCTCCGCCGGCGTTATTGGCCACCATTCCTCCAATGGTCGCCAAATTCCGTGACGCGGGATACCCGGGCATCTCCAAATTTTTCTTTTTTGTTTCTTTGTCAAAATCACGGAAGTACATGCCCGGCTCGGCAATAGCATAATCCTCACCAAGCTCGATAAAACGATTCAGGTGCGCCGTGGTGTCTACAATAATAGATTCGCCAAGTGGGCCTCCAGACATGTCGGTTCCCGCCGCGCGCGCCGTGATTGAAATCTTTTCTCCTGCTTTCTTTTTCGCCGCGACAAATTTCACGAGCGCCTGTATGTCTTCCGCGTTTTTCGGCCGCACCACAACCTCGGGGCGCACTTTGAACAAGCTCGCGTCGCGGCTGTACGTTTCAAGGGTTTCCGCCGAATCATCAACCTCTCCGCGGATGGTATTTTTTAGCTCGTCTGAAAGAGACATTAACCCCAGTATAAAGCAAAACCGCCCTGAGCAATGTCGAAGGGCGGTTTTGCTATTTCATGCTTAGTTATTTGAATCGGGTTTGGTCGTACCAAACGCAACACGGATACCGTAATCGG
The DNA here is from genome assembly GCA_036517815.1 of Minisyncoccota bacterium. GTDB lineage: Bacteria > Patescibacteriota > Minisyncoccia > Phycocordibacterales > Phycocordibacteraceae > Phycocordibacter. The sequence goes on from DATDST010000039.1 coordinate 2,677, forward strand.
CTCCAGAGGCAGCGCCATCGACAACCAAATTAAAACTATCCTTAGCCATCTGCACTGGCCCCCTTTCTGCTTCTACCTGTGCTGGAGACCCAAAAGCACCATTTAACGCTTCATGGTTGATAGCAAGGGCTGTAAAACCACCCATAGCAAAAACTCCACCTATCTTGGAGTATTTCTTCCCCAAATACTTAGCTGTGTTCCAAGCTTCCATATATTTATATTAAACTTTCTAAGACTGCTAATAATACAATAAAGAAGATATCACAGAGTGCTAATTCTGTCAAGCCCTGCCTTTACTGGCAGGTTTAAAGCCGTTTTAAGTGGTATTCTCTCACAATGGACCCTAAGTTTTTGAAACCCTACAGCCCGCAAGAAACCGAACCGGCTATCTACAAACGCTGGGAAGAATCGGGCTTTTTCAACCCCGATAACCTTCCCCTTCGACGAGACGCCGAGGGCAAGCTGATTGAAATGGAATCTTTCTCTATCGTTCTGCCTCCTCCGAACGTCACGGGCACTTTGCATATGGGCTCGGCTCTGATGCTTACTATAGAAGACATCATGGTGCGATACGAGCGCATGCTGGGGAAAAAGACGCTTTGGATACCCGGTACTGATTCGGCAGCCATAGCGACCCAAGCGAAAGTCGAAAAGGATATCCAAAAAACCGAAAAGAAAAGCCGACATGACTTGGGGCGTGAAGAGCTTTTGAAGAGAATCGACGCGTTCGTCGAGGAAAACAAAGCCACAATACTCGGACAGATCCGCGCCATGGGGGCTTCTATCGACTGGAGCCGGTACGCGTACACGATGGACGATGCGCGCTACCGCGCTGTCATGGAGGCATTCGTCCGCATGCACGAAGCGGGCCTTATCTATCGCGGGAATCGGATCGTGAACTGGGACCCAAAAGGACAGACGACGATATCGGACGATGAAATTGTATACGAAGAACGCGATGCAAAACTTTACACGTTCCGATACTCAAAGGACTTCCCTATCTCCGTCGCGACGACGCGCCTTGAGACAAAAGTCGGCGATGTGGCGGTTGCCGTGCATCCGGACGATGAGCGCTACGCAAAATACGTCGGAAAAGAATACGATGCGGATTTTTGCGATGTGCCCATCCATATAAAAGTGATTGCCGACAAATCGGTTGACCCGGCGTTCGGCACGGGTGCCTTGGGCGTTACTCCGGCACACAGCCAGATTGACTGGGACATAGCCGAGCGCCACGGACTCCCCAAGGACAAAAAGGTCATCAATGAAATCGCAAAAATGACCGTGGAGGGGCGGCTTCACGGAAAGAAAACAACGGAAGCGCGCGAGGCGGTGGCGGAATGGCTTCGGAATGAAAATCTTCTTGAGAAAGAAGAGGATATCAAGCAAAACATCTCGACGGCGGAACGTACTGGCGGCATCGTGGAGCCCTTGCCGAAATTGCAATGGTTCGTTGCCGTCGAAAAACCGGCACTCTTCCCCACTGGCGAAACAATGACCCTCAAAGAGTGGATGCGGCGCGTTGTGGAGCGTAAAGAAGTGGAGTTCGTCACGGAACGGTACGAGCGCCAGTACTACAACTGGATAGACAACCTGCGGGACTGGTGCATCTCGCGCCAGATCTGGTTCGGGCACCGTGTGCCTGTATGGTACAGGCACCGCAGACAAAACGCAGACGGTACGCAGACTGACGCAGAAGAAACCTATGTAGGTGTAGAAGCTCCTACGGGTGAAGGGTGGGAGCATGACCCGGATGTTTTGGACACATGGTTCTCTTCAGGTCTGTGGACATTTTCAACTTTGGGCTGGCCCGATGAAACTGATGATTTAAAAAACTACCATCCAACAACAATTATAGAATCGGGCTATGACATTCTTTTTTTCTGGATCGCACGAATGATTCTCATGAGCGGGTTTTTACTCGGTCAAGTTCCCTTCCGGACTGTCTATCTACACGGCTTAGTACGGGACGAGCAGGGACGGAAAATTTCAAAGTCTCTCGGCACTAACATTGACCCTGTAGATATGAGTGCAAAATATGGCACTGACGCTGTTCGAATTTCTCTTATTATAGGAATGGCACCTGGGACTGACAGCAAGATTTCAGAATCAAAAATCCGCGGCTACAAGCACTTCGCAAACAAGGTGTGGAACATTGCCCGCTTTATAATGGAAAATTACGACCAGCTAAAAATAGCTGGTGAGCCGATTCTTAATGTGCGAGATAAACAGATTGTTGAAGAAGCGTATCAAAAAGCACTGGAAGTTACTGCGCAGATTGAAAAATATAGACTTGATATGGCAATAGGCATCTTATATCCATATATTTGGGATTATTTTGCCGCTCAAATTGTTGAAGAAAGTAAGACAATAATAAAGGGGGTGGACACTGCTGCTGCACAGTCACGCGTAGTAGCACTTATGCAAGCATTCAAAATTATTTTAAAACTCCTCCACCCGTTCATGCCGTTCGTGACGGAAGAGATTTGGTCGCACCTGCCGGAGAAAGAAACGGACTTGCTCATGGTGGCCGAGTGGCCAGTCTAAACTAAGCTACAATAGCGCTGTGGAAGCGCTTGGTGCCAACCTTCAAACTTTCTTTTTCGCGGGTCTTGCAGGCTTCATACCCGCAGTGCTCTGGCTCGTGTTCTGGCTTCGTGAAGACAGGAAACGGCCGGAACCGCGGGGGCTGATACTCCTTGCGTTTGGGGCGGGAATGGCGGCTGTCATTGTCGTTCTTCCCTTTGAGGGATATGCCGCGAACGTCCTCCCGATGGGATTTCTTCTCATCTTGGTGTGGGCCGCGATAGAAGAAATAACAAAATTCGCTCTTGCATGGATAGTGGTATTACAACGCTCTGCCATTGATGAGCCGATAGACTTTCCAGTGTATCTGATTACGGTAGCGCTCGGATTCTCGGCCCTTGAAAACGCTTTTTTTCTTTTCTCTCCGCTCTCTGCAGGGCGGTTCGCGGAAACAGTCCTGACAGGCGATCTGCGTTTTATCGGAGCAACACTGATTCATGTGCTTGCCTCCGCCGTCATAGGCGGGGCGTTCGCGTTTTCCTTCTATCGGGAACGAGTGCACAAGGTCTGGTACGGCTTGGGCGGAATTATCCTCGCCATCTCATTGCATGCGCTCTTTAACTTCCTTATAATGACTACAGGTGCGAGCAGTATTCTGACTGTTTTCTTGGGCGTGTGGGTCGGCATCATCATGCTATTACTCACGCTCGAGCGCATCAAGGATATTCACCGGCCTTTCTGGTGGGAAAAAATGTTTAGTCAATCTTTATGAGCACCGCGAATTAAGAGTGACTAAACCCAGCACCATTTTTAGCGGCACTGCATGTTTTGAACATTGAGGTAATGGAATTCCAAAAGATGCATGTATAATAAGTATGTTCAGTGAAAATGGTGCTGGGTGTAAGATTTTCCCCGTCTGCGCCTGGCTCCCGCCTGCGTCTGACTTCGGACGGGCAGGTCGGCGGGCAGGTAATTCACTTCGTTCATAACAAAATCTAACATGACAAAAAAACCATCATTCTTTGACAGACTGACCGGCGCGAGTTTTGAAAATGATTTTGACTCCTTTGAAGAAGAGGCGCGAGACAAGACAGCGCTTCATCCGTCCGCTTCACTTCACCCTCTGCAAGAAGAAGACGCCGCCGCGGCCCAGCTCACGGTGGATGTGTACCAGACTCCTGAAAATATCTACATACGCGCGCTCGTTGCGGGCGTACGGCCGGATGATCTGGATATCGCGATAACGCGGGATATGGTGACGATTCAAGGCAAGAGAGTGGAACAGAAAGAGGCGGAAGAAGACGGGTATGTGTATCGTGAGCTCTATTGGGGAACATTCGCGCGCACCATAGTGTTGCCTGCGGAAGTGGATGTGGATGCGGCCGAAGCGTCGGAAAAGCACGGGTTACTCACCATACGCCTCCCCAAGGTCAATAGAGACAGGCAGACGAAATTGAAGGTGAGAGGAAACTAGTACAGGTTCCAGGGACTAGGTTCCAGGGACTAGGTTGAAAACTGGAAGACCGCCGAGGTCTTCCTTTTTTATTTCCTTATAGAGAGGGTTTCTGACGAGCGCCGGCTTGCCGTTCTTTTCAATTACGTAATAGGCAAATCCATGCATGTGCTGTACCGGCTCATAGTCCGCATGTCCAGGCAAAGACACGGGGTCTTTCTCTTCAAAATCAACCGGGCTGTCGTCCGCGCTTACCAGATACGTATTACCGGTATTAACCACCAAGTGCCCGTAGCCGGAAGGCATGTATACCGTATCTCCCGCTTTGACGGAAACCGCTCTGAACTCTTCCAAAACATCCGGCACATCGTTCCCCTTTTTGTCTTTCGCGCGCTTCTGAAGAAGCGCGATTCCTTCGCCAAGAAGGATTGAATAGTTTTCCTCAAGATTCCCGACATGATAATGACCGTATGTTTTTATGTATTCTTCCCCTACCTTCCCCGGCTCCCAGACCGTGATGTTCTTCTGATCTTTCCCGCCACGAATCATATAATAGTGAACAGCTGGCCCCTCTGCGTCAGGATGCATCAAAACCTCCTTCATCTTCTCGTGGGAGCGCGCGGCGTAGTGTTTGGAGACATTAGCAAAGTTCATATGGACATATTACTCGGCAACCACCGTGTGAGTTACTAAGGACAACGGAAACCGTTTGCCGGAGAAAAAATCCCTGACCTCCTGTTTGATATCTTCATCACGGAGCGTCTTGGCATCCATGGAATAAATTTCCTCGGGAGAAAACCAGCGCGCTTCGCTCGTGTCACCGTGGAGCGCTTGCTGTTCGCCGGAAATAGAGCTGATGTAGAGTATCTTTATCCCATGCGGAGGGCTTCCCCGATACGAAATCATGTCGTTCCGAAGGAGCAAATAGACACCGAGTATAGCTTCCGGCGTAAAGGCATAGCCGGACTCTTCAAGTACTTCCTTCTTCACGGTCTCAAACGGGTCCTTCCCCACTTCAATCCATCCCGCGGGTTGGTTCCATTTGCCATGATCCGGATTCCCCGGCTGTGATTCACGAACTAACAGTATTTTTCCATCCCGCTCGAGAATGGCGCCTGCGACTCCGAACGTTTGTGTGAATACTCGCATGTATTGGATATACTACTTCCCAATTAAGGTTCGAGGAGCAAAACCCTTAGTTTGTCACAAATTTCTGCAACAACCGGTGGGGGTGCTTTCCCGATTTTCATGGCCTTTCGCGCTACCCAATCCACAGAGCGAAGTTGATCGGACAAGACGACGCTCTCGACATTTTTAACAAACACGAGCACCTCGAACGGATAGTTTTTTCTCTGCGAAGTTATCGGGCAGACAAACGCAAGACCTGCCTTTTGATTATAGAGTTTAGAGGAAAGAACAACCGCCGGGCGTCTGCCTTTTTGTTCATGCCCGCGAATGGGATTGAAATTGAGCCACACTACATCTCCGCGGTCAGGAACGTATGTCATGTGCTACTACGCCTCGCGTCCTGCCGAAACTCCCCACGAAGTTTCCGTATGCCGATTAGCGATCGTGATCCGTTTTACGAGCTCGTTAAGAGAAACTGCACGCTCTGCGACAACAATGCGAAATGCGCGGCCTTTCGGATCTTCTACAATTTTCACAGACCGCCCCTCACTCAACTTGAGTTTTCGTACCGTCGCTTTCGGAAGCCGAACCGCGTAGCTATTCCCCCATTTTTGTATAGTGGTGTGCATACAAAAAGTATATACGAGTGTATATACACTGTCAAGTAACCCAGTGTTTACACTAAGCGAGTCTGCGAGTCGAAGTGTGCCGGGAGTAAGGTAGCCTTGCTCCGGCACCTCGTTCGGCTATACCATAATACATTCTGGTATAGCCCTCTCTCCAGTGCCGGGAGTCAGGATCGCACTGACGACCTCACCCTCTTCAGGGGCGCGCTCTACTAAAGCCGACGCCCTGGTCGGCTCCCGGACCGAAGCGTCGGGGCTGAGCAACATCATACATCGGTGCCGGGAGTCAGGATCGCACTGACGACCTCACCCTCTTCAGGGGCGCGCTCTACTGACTGAGCTATCCCGGCGTACGGACGCTTTAATATATCCTTCTTTGATTATTTTTTCAATAAAATCCTTACGCTTAAACCTCTTGAGTTTCATCTCTATCCGACGTGCTTCCAGAAGAGAAGGATACTCTTGACTAAATACAAGCTCCTCCGCACCCAGACGTTTTGTAGAAGGCGTAGTGCCGCTTCGATGTTGTAAAAGACGTCTGTTGAGATTATCCGTGCTTCCTATGTATAATTTTCCTGCAGGATTTCGCAAGATATATACAACAGCCATGATACTCACTGCCCTGTTCCTCCTCCAAACTGCTTTAAAAGATCTTGCAGACCGGAAAGATTAGTGCTTGCGGTAGTGCCTTTAGTCTGAAGACCCTGATATGTCTCGAGCGCGCTTCCGAGATATGGCTGAAGGAAAAGCCACGTGACATAGGGAAGAACAAGGAGGATAAATACCCACCACACGACTTTCACAATGTTCCCGATGAAAGCGCTTCTCCTCATCGCGCGAAGCATCCGGTTGTTGTCCTGCACCATCTGGTACATCTCTTCAAGCTTTGATTCTTCCATAATGCTTATTTTAACACTCTTTGTGCTCCCGCCAGGAGTCGAACCTGGATTAGAAGATTAGGAACCCTCTGTTCTGTCCATTGAACTACGGGAGCGAGCGAGAAAGAAAATGATAGCAGACGCCTTCATTTTTTTCGAACGAGCTCCCGAAAGGCCTCCTTACGGGAGCGAGTGAGAAGGATAATATAGCACTGGTGCTTATTATCTTCGAGCGAGCTCCCGAAAGCTTTTGGTTCACAAAAAGCTTACAGGGGCAAGTAAAGGTTCCTCGGGGCAAGCCCCGAAGCATTTGATTGTGCTCGCTTCGCTCGCCTATTGGCGCGGCAAGACGCGCGGCATTAAACCTTTGCTCCCTTCCTCGGCTCGGCAGAACAAAAACCAAGCTTTTGTTCTGCCCTCGCTCTACGTCAGGAGTAAATCATAGAAAACCTTAAGGCGACGCCTTAAGGTGGATTTCAGGATCGAAATGATTAGGGCGCGATTCCTAAAAGTTCAGAGATTTTCTCCTTGTCAAAACCGATGACAATGTCGTTATCTATCACAATGACCGGTACGCCCATTTGGCCTGTGAGATTGGACATCTCCTGTCTTTTTTGTAGGTCTTTGGAAACGTCATAATTCGTATATTCAATGTTATGCTCGGCAAAAAACTCCTTTGTCATCTGACAGAAGTGACAGGTTGGAGTAGAGTAGATAGCAACGTGTTTTGAAGGCATGGTTGTTTTCAGTCAAAGCATTGTAACACTGAAGAACTAATTTGTCTGTGCAGACTTTCTTACCTCTTTTCTGCCTGTCCAAGCTTCCTTCCAATAATTCCAATAAGTATTCCTAAAAAAATGAAGACTGCACCGATCAAACTTAAGACGTCTGTCAAAGTAATGGCCAGTGTAAGATATTCTGTAAATTGAAATAACAGGCCTATAAAAGCAAGCGCGAGTCCGCCGATTTGAATAAGGTTTTCTTTTAGCCAATACATAAGTTTATTTTATCACTTTGTGCGGGATGGGGTAATCGAAACCCCGCCTACTGCTTGGGAAGCAGTCATTCTACCACTAAACTAATCCCGCGTATACGAAACCCAGTCCAAAAAGGACTGCCAGATACTTTCGCGCGACTCTGCGTTCCCGTCAACTCCCGATTTTTCCGCATCGACGAGCACTATTACCTCTTCCCCCGGTTTGGCGACTGAAAACCGCTCCCGCAATTCTTCTTCGATGCCTCGATCGGTATTGAGAGCGGATAATTTCCGTCTTAAAGATTCGTTTCGCGCTTCCAGATCCACAAGCGCTTCCGCCTGCAAATTATATTCATGCGCCGCCTCTCGTTGTTTCTGATACACATGCCATGTGCTATTTGCAACCACCAGAAGCAAGAGAAATAGGCCAGCGAGGATGACCCAGACGGCGAGACGCGCAAAAAGCCGTTTCCAAAGACGGACAGACATGTAGACTAAGTATCAAGTATTAAGTATCAAGTATCAAGTATTGAGGCTTGATGAAAAAATGGGCATTGAAAATTGAAAATCTTATCTGTATAATGGAGATATGTTTGGAAAAAAATCGAAAGGAATCATCAAAGGGGTATGGATAGCGTTAAGCATTCTTATCATCATCAGCATGGTTCTGCTATACATGCCGATATTTTAATTTGGGCTCTAGGAATTTAGGCGTTAAACAAAGTTTTCTCCCTTCGCTCGCTCGGAAAAGAAAACAGGCTTTCTTTTCCCTCGCTCGCTTGGTAGTAGGCTGCTAGCTAATGCCTAGAGCCTAAAAGCTAGCCATCTGTTTTCATCATCTTTAGGAATATATCGGGAGGTATGTTCACTCTTGCATGCTCGCCCCGCCGTTCCTTCCCCTTCTTTTGCTTTTCCAAAAGCTTCTTTTTGCGCGTTACATCCCCGCCGTACAAATAACCCGTCACGTCTTTCCGCATGGCTGACAGCGTGCGCGAGGCGATAATCCGCCCTTTGGCTTTCGCCTGAATCTTGAGAACAAAGAGCTGTCGAGGCAAAACCTCGGAAAGCCGCTCGACCGAACTTCTGGCCTCTTCTTCTACGCGGCGTGAAGAAACGATGCGGGAAAACGCCGGCATCAACTCCTCCGCGATAAGAATATCCAAGCGGCAGACTTCAGCCGGCCGCCAATCGGCAAATTCGTACGAGAGCGAAGCGAATCCGGATGATACGCTTTTCAAACGATCAAAAAATCCGCGCATAAGTTCCCGAAGCGGCATCTCGGCGGAAAGCGCCATGCGCCCGTCCCCAAAAAGGTGTGTTTCGCCCATAACCGCTTCATGCTCGTACAGAAGCTGATGCACCGGGGAAAGATGCGAGGGCGGCATGATAATGGACACCTTCACCCATTGTTCTCTGACGAGAATGGCATTGTTATCTTCCGGAAACTGCACCGGTGAGATGATGTTCAAAACCATTCCCTGTCCATTGGTTACCTCGTAGGTAATTGACGGAGCCGTAAGGATAGGATGACATCCGGATTCCCGTTTTAGGCGCTCGGCCACGATTTCCATGTGGAGCATGCCTAAAAATCCGCACCTGAAGCCCTTGCCGAGAATCGCCGAGCCGTCTTCCTCAAAGGAGAGCGCGGCATCCGAGAGATGCAGGCGTGAGAGCGCCTGCTTCAAAGCTGGAAAATCATTTTGGTTTTCAGGGTACAGCGACGCCCATACGACGGGACGCGGCGTTTGATACCCGGGTAGCGCGGGAAGACGCGCCCCGCCCGCAAGTATGGTGTCCCCCACAAGAGCAACCCCCGGCTCTTTGATGCCGGTCACTATGTAGCCGATTTCTCCCGCGCGAAGAATCTCGGTTTGTTTCATCTCGGGGGCAAACCATCCCACTTCAGAAGCCGTCATGCGCTTCCCCGCCGCGGAAAAAACCATCACATCCTTCGCCCTGATGGAGCCATCCGTAACGCGCACATACGCGATGATGCCGCGATGCTCCGAATAGGAAAAATCAAAGACCAGCGCCCTCCCGCCTGTGCTGAGCGAAGTCGAAGTACCGGGAGAATCGGCCCCGCCTGAAGGCGGGGGTATGCGCCGAGTGATTCCAGCAAGGAGATCGGAAACACCTTCACCCGTCTTTCCCGAGACAAGAAAAACGTCTTCCTCGGGAACTCCGACCACCTGCGCGACTTCTGCGCGCACTTCGGGGATTCGCGCCGCAGAAGCGTCTATTTTTGAAACAACGGGGATAATCACGCACCCCGCTGTGCGAGCCATGCTCAAGGTCGCAAGTGTCTGCGCTTGTATGCCTTGGGTTGCATCCACCAAAAGCAGGACGCCTTCAACCGCGGTCAAAGCGCGGGAAACTTCGTAGGAAAAATCAATATGCCCTGGCGTGTCAATCAAATTGAGCACAGAGGACTCAATTTGATTGACACTGCCCGCAGACTCACGCAGACCAGACGCAGACAACGCAGAAGAATCACGAGCGGTATCGTACACAACTCTTTTGATTTCCAGATCGCGCGATCCATAATTAGCGAGAAGCGCCAATGTATAATCGCAACCTTTCAGATATGCCCACAACTGTTCAATTTGCGGCTTGCCAATCTCGGGGAGCGCCTTCAACTCAATGAGAATTTTGTTCTCAATAACAAAGTCCGGCTGATACAGACCTATAGATTTTCCGTCATACTGAATAGATATATTTTTCTTGCTTTCGAATGAAATGCCGGCTTTTCGGAATTCTATTTCAAGCGCGTTATGATACACACTTTCTTTATGACCAAGACCAAGATTCTTTCTTACCTGAAATAGTATTCCGCGAATCTTATACGTAAGATCTTTATACAAAAATTCCGTAGTGTCCGCTTCTGCGTTTGTCTGCGTACTGTCTGCGTCTATTCTGCGGTCCGCATGCTGTGGCTTCCACAGCATGCGGACAGGTTGCATTTTGATCGTGATGCCGCGCTCGCGCTCCAAATCCATCTGATCCAACACCTGCGCGCGCATCTTTCGCGCGGGAATGGTGCCGGTGATTTCAAGCATCCGGTCCGCAAGCGTACTTTTCCCGTGATCTATGTGCGCAATAATAGAAAAGTTACGAATGTTAGTCATGATAGGCAACCTACCTCTCTACTCATGTTTTTGGTTGCCGCCCTAGAATGACTTCAAAGACTTCCCTCAACTCCGCGGCTTTCAAAATCCACAAGACCAGAAGCCACACCAAAAGCCCGATGATGCCCGCGCCGACTCCTTGCGCAAAGATGCCAAAAAATGTCTCGGTTTCCAAAACCGGCGCCAAAATCTGTAAGACTCCGTACGCGGCGGCGGCGGCGAGAACAGAAGCCGCGAACGAGTGCGCGAGCGTACGCATGGTTCTCACTTCGTATCCGAACTGTCGCGCAAACAAATACGCAAAAACGATGGAAGTGACAATCATGACGCCGGAATATGCGAGAGGAATCATCAGTATCTCCACCCCTCCGATATCGGTGACACGGAAAAGAGAGGCGAGAAAATACCGCGATGCATCGGCGTCTCTAATCCACTGCATGCCGAGGATAGACGCCCCCGCCGCGGAAAAGACCGCCGCGGTATTCACGATGATGGGTGTCTTGGTATTCCCTGCGGCATAGTACGCGCGGGAGAAAATGAGGATGAGAGACTGCGAGACCAAAGAAACGGAAAAAAGCGCAAGCAAAGCGGCGGTAAGGCGCGTATCAGACCATGAAAATGCGCCGGAGCCGAGAATGACGCGCACGATATGCGCGCGCAGAACGATAATGAGAGTGATGAAGGGCAGTGTCCAAAAGATGATGTGGCGCACGCTCGCCCACACTTCCCGCGCAAACCCTGCAAGATCCCGCGCAATGAATAAGAGCGCGAGCGATGGAAAAATCGCCGCGGCATAAGAAATCCCGATAACGGACAGAGGCACCGACTGGAGATTCAAGGCAAACGAGAGCGCAGCGACGCCTCCTGCGCTCGAGAGCGAAGCAATCCCGATAAACACCAAGAGAAGGAACTGGTGCGCGCCGAGCGCCAAGGATCGCGGAACCGATGGCAATGCGACATCAGCAAACGATTTCCTCAAAGACGGGAGCGACAAGCGCAGAAGATGCGTCCTCCCCATAAGCGGAATGGCCTGCGCCGCAAGATGCAAGAACGCGCCGAGAACAACCCCCCACGCAAGACCCTCCAGTCCGAGATTCGGATAGAAAATCAGAGCCCCTGCAATAATGCCGACGTTGTACAAGACCGGCGCGACCGCGTACAGGAGAAACTGCCGCAAGACTTGCACCATGGATGACGCAATAGAGGAAAAACCCAAGAGAACCGGCTGGATAAGCATGATGCGCGAGAGTAGAACGGTTTGCGCAAGCGTTTCCGGCGGAAAACCCGGGAACAGAAGCGGTACAAG
>DATDST010000040.1:0-3666 GCA_036517815.1 Minisyncoccota bacterium
ACACCTTGGACGGCATGTTCTCGCAAATCAAAAACCGCCTCGCCGTTCACCGGGGGCTTCGAAGGGATCGGCGTCTCAAATTAATCTCAGAGATACTCTCCGGAAGGAAGAAATCAGACACCAGAAAAGGCCTTTAAACCGGAAATTACTATTTTGAATAGCGAACCTTTATTCCGATTTGCACGACGCTTATCACAAGCGCAACAGCATTGGTTACGGTAACCGGGAGTGCGCCGATGAGGATGCCATACGCGAGCCACAGCGCACAGTTCACAAAATACAAAACCAGCATCCCCCACGACACGTCCTCCACGCTTTTCGTTTTCAGAGACTTATATACCTGCGGAAGCATGATGGACACGCCAACCACCGCTCCTGAATAGCCGATAATGTTTATCAAAATATCATGCATAAGAAATGATTGTAGCACTGGCGCGCGATATTCTGACCATCCAACCATCAAGTGAGCGAGGGAAATGAACAAGCTGGCTTGGACATTTCCGAACGAGCGCTGATGGAAAGCTCTGCTTACCATTGGCTCCAATGAGAGAATGGTGAAAATGGACGGTTCAGGATTTCTTGAAAATCTGCCTCGCGGCCGTGTGATAACACTTGATACTATATATCTCATGAGCGAGCTCAGGATGTTTGAAAACCTTCCGAAATTACGGGAAGAAATGAGAGGTGCGTTTGCAGATATTAGAGCGGAAGATGTCACCGTCGAAGCGTTTGCAGGATGCAATAGTGTGGACTCCAGTGTCAGAAAAATGACTATGCGGCGCCTCTATCACCTCATGGTTTTTCATCCTGATCCGATCATCCGCCACGAAGCAAGTTTTATTGTGCTCCACTATCAATGCGACGAGCTCGTTTCCAAACTAATGATTGCGGCAAATGAGGAAGAAAGTATAGTGGCAACCCATGAGGCATTGGAGGCCCTTGGAGAAATGAGAGGACGGACCAAAATGGCGTTTTTTTATCGTGAAAGCATTCGTAAATTTTTAGCCGTATATAGGACGGCAAGCCCCAACCTCAACAAGGAACATCCTGACATTGTCGCGACGCTTGAACAAGCGCAAAAAAGAAACGCCGCAATACGTGCCGAATTCGCAAAGCAGAAATCAATCAAAGAATCTCAATAATCTGTTTCGCACACATGTATCCCGGGGTTCCCGCAACGGAGCCGCAGGGGTAGCTGCCTGCGGCCGAGTAGAAGAAACGCGGGTTGTTTCCGAATTGGTAAAAATTCTTTTTTGGCTCCGGAGAATAGGTGCGCTGAAAAAAGGTCTGCCCTTCGGAAAGTTCCACATCGTCTATATTCCCTCGCGGAAAGAAGAACATCTCTGCCAAGTCCTTCGGTGTCTCCAGAATCGCGTGGAAACAATCCTCTGGATTCTGAACTTTGGATAAGACAATATTACGTACCGCATCCCGAACGTGTGGCAACTCTGCCCCATGCTTTCCAAACGCAAGATTTTTGAAAAAGACCGACACAAGTTCATAATCGCGCGTACCGCCTAGTTCCCTGTCGCCTGCCCCTTCGCAATAAATCTCGAAAAGCCCTGGCGTGAAATCCTCGCGCTTAAGAACCACATCATTGGAGCGTTTTTCGGAATCTTCCAAGTCTTTCAGTGGGATGATGAAACGGAATGCCGAGCCAAATTCTTTCTCTCCGCGGTCGTCTTTCCACTCGACCAGTTTTTTGAAGAAGAGTATAAGCTTGCCACTCGTGCCGACAAGTTCTTCGCGGAAAAGTTTTTCAAGAAGCCCTATATCGTTTGCGATTTTGGCAGCCGACACCGGGTCAGTTGCAAATAACACATAGTCGGCGTGGAGCGTTGACTCTGCTCCGCCCTGTTCGAATCGCACCGCACCCTCTGGTGACGCGAATAGTACTTGTGCGGAAAAAATCCGCTTCACGCCGAGCGTTTCATTTATCTTGTCGAGCGCAATCGGAATCTGCCAGATGCCGCCTTTGACGTATCCCCACTGCCCTCCGAAGATGCTACCGGATGCCATAAGAGGAATTGAAAACGCGGAATAAGGCGAGTTGAACGAAACCGGTCCGCTTTCAATGACCGAGAGACTGTAAAAAAGTTTCATCGCGTCTGATGTGAAGTAGTAATCCAAAAGATTTTTTGCGCTCCCCGTTATCCAGCGAGTCACTATCTCTTGGCCAAGTGCAACCGTTGCTGTTTGCAATGTTGGTACTACAGCGTCTTTATATCCCTTTCGGAGAAATGCGACCACCTGTTTCATATCGTTCAGAAATCCTAAGACATCTCCCTTCTCGCCCCATTTGGTGGCAATCTCTTCTTTCAGTTTTTTCGTATCGGCCCATATATATGCAGGCTCCAAGTTGTGCTCCGGTATATACACGATTTCCGGATGGGTTGGAAAGTGAATGTGCACCTGCTCCGCAAGGCCAGTTTCTTTGAAAACAAAATCCTCCATGAATCCGAGAACGCTCGCGCCTTGCGGATACTCATACGTTTTTCCGTCAATCACACACGTAGCGGAGGTGCATGCCCCACCCGCGTGGTCCTTGCGTTCAAGAATAGTCACCAAAAATCCGGCCCGCGCGAGATAGTTTGCCGCCACAAGTCCGTTAATACCAGCTCCAATGATGATAATTCGTTTTTTAGTAGCAGACATCTGACAAACATGGTAGCAGAGGGTCTGATGTGATAAGTTTCATTGGTTGGAGAGGTCGCATAGCGGTCTAGTGCGGCTCCGTGCTAAGGAGTTAGGGGAGAAATCCCCTCGAGGGTTCGAATCCCTCCCTCTCCGCAGATTGAAACTTCGAGTTCAGAAAGGGCGGTCGCACGCCGCGCCCGCATCGCGGCGTGCGACAATTCCTCTCGCCGCACAGCGGCGAATTGGCTCGGCGGGGGGAATCCGAAATGCGGAGATTTGTCACGAACCAGAGGGTTCGTTCCGATTTTTTGCACAAATGATTTGATTTGGTACAAATCATCCGATTGAGACAAAAAATCGGCTTGTTTCATATCCAAAATCCATGCCCGCAGGGGTTCGACCCAATCTTTCTTCCGCGTTCAAAATCTTTCTTTCTCTCCTGCAAAGCGGCGAGAGAGCGCATGAGAACGTCCTTGCGCTTCAAGTACATTTCTTTCGGCACATCACCATCCAGGTACGCAGATACCAATTTTTCCATGCGCCCCTCGTTCGCTTTGATATTGTCGGAAAGATTTTGAACCTCGCTTTGCGACGCTCCAATTTCCTCACGCTCCCATATTTTCACTTTGTCCAACATCCAATCGGTATAGCGATCGCAAAGCGAGATTGTTTGAAGCCGTGCCTTTATCTTGTCGGCAAGGTCGGCCTCGCGCACATAGGGTTGCGAGCAACGGCCGCGCTTTTTGGAACACCGATAGTAGCGATACTTCGTACCCCAGCGATTGACCGCCCACTGCGCGGAAATCATGCCGCTGCACTCGGCACAACGAAATAAACCGACAAGCGGAAAAGCATGCTTCACCTTGCGCGTGCGCGGCCGCTCCTTGCCCGCCACAACCCTCTGCACGGCTTCAAACAATGCGGAAGTTAGAATTGGCTCAAAGTTTCCATCAAACCATTCCTGCCCGTGCTTCACGAAGCCGAGATATACGCGGTGCGTTAGAAGCCGTTTGATGGAAACTTTGGCAA
>DATDST010000041.1:0-13299 GCA_036517815.1 Minisyncoccota bacterium
GCGCAGCTCGCCTTGAGGGACAGATAGAGGTGATGGAAAAAGCCGCAACGCACCAAGCGGTATCCGCCTCCGATATCGAGCGTCTTGCGGGAGAAGGAGAAGCCGCCGCCATCCAGCTTGAGAAGGGGACACTCGCGGAGGCGCTTTCCTTTTTGAGGGATTTTATAAAAAAAATCCGTACGCTCGGCCGCTCTTCGCAGGGTGAGGAAGAAGTAGCGGCGCTCCGCACCGAGCGCGACGGCTTGGTTGCGGCGGAAAAAGAACTCTCAAGAAAAGAAGCAGAGCTGGCGCTCTCTTTGGAAAAGATACGGGCGGAATTAGAAACTGCCCGAACCGAGGAACGGGAAAAAGAGCGGGCGCTCTATGATCTGGCCGCACGCGAGCGCGAACAGCGTTTTGCGGTACACGGCATCGAAAACACACTTGAGCGCTTGGCGCTTGAAGAAGCGGAGTTCAAGCGCGAGCTTACGGAAGCGGCGACCTTGATCGGACGCGAAATTTTAAATTATCCGAACCTGCACGAGGAGTCAGATTCTCCCGATGAGCCTCTCGACGTTGCTCGAGGTAAACAAGCAAAAGAAAAACACGAGCTTGAAAAGACTAAGATCAGATTGGAAGAAATGGGTGCGGGAGGCGGCGAGGATGTCATGAAGGAATACCGCGACGCGAGTGAACGAGAGGCGTTTTTCGAGAAGGAGTTGAACGATCTTGCCGACGCCGCAACTTCTCTCAAGAATTTAATCAGAGATCTTGAGAAAGAGCTTTCCGGTAAATTCAGAGACGGGCTTGATGCGGTGAATAAGGAGTTCACGAAACTCTTTGCTCTCATGTTTGACGGCGGCTCCGCTTCACTTATTCGTGTTCAAGAAGCTGTGCGCCGGCAGGCTCACTCGGCGCTTGACGAAGAAGGGGAGGCCGAAGGAGAGGATGAAGATGCCGATGCCGAAGAAGAGCAGGAATTTGTAGAAGGCGTGGATATTTCGCTGTCTATTCCCCGCAAGCGTGTCAAATCCCTCGTTATGCTCTCGGGCGGTGAACGCGCGCTGACATCAATCGCACTTATCTTTGCCATGTCTTCTGTGAACCCGCCACCGTTTCTGATTTTGGACGAGACGGACGCGGCCTTGGACGAATCCAACAGCCGCCGCTATGGCGATATGGTAGAATCGCTCGCTAAAAAATCCCAACTCATTTTAATTACGCACAATCGCGAAACCATGAGCCGTGCGGGGATCCTCTATGGTGTTACTATGGGTGGGGACGGCGTGTCAAAGGTATTATCAGTCAAACTTGAAGAAGCCGTGAAAGTAGCGAAGTAGTTTTTATTGTGTTTAATTGCGTATGAATACACCCCATCTAGAAAAAGGCTCTTTTGGCGTTAAAGGTTTTGATGAATTTCAGGCAAAGCGCCTCAAAAACGAAATAAGGGAAAATGCACCAAAGGCATTTTCCCCAAGCAAGCAAAATCTTATAACAGCGGCGAGTATTCAAATTGAAAACGCCCAAACACAAAAAGAGATTGACGATGCAGAAGAGATGATTGCTCTGATGCAGAGTTTAAGGAAGTAGTTTTTGATCGTATCTAAATTAATTTTAGATCCATAGTGTTTCTGTTGGATATTCCGTTATACTAGCGTCCATGAATCCTTTCGACCAATACGCCGCGAACGTGCGGAAAACCGCGGAGCTATTGAAACTTTCGAAAAAAGACACGGATGCGCTTCTTACGCCGGATAGGATTATAGAAAAAAAGCTTTCCGTTTCCATAGGGAAAAAGAAAAAAACACTGACTGCTTACCGCGTGCAGTTTTCAAACGCACGCGGCCCGTACAAAGGCGGAATCCGCTTTCACCCGAAAGCGGATTTACATGAAGTGAAAGCGCTTGCCGCTATGATGGCTATCAAATGTGCAGTGGTCGGAATTCCTATGGGCGGGGGGAAAGGAGGTGTTGTAGTTGACCCAAAAACGCTTTCGCGCGAAGAAGTGCATGCGCTTTCCCGCGCATTCGCGCGCGCGTTCGCTCCGTACATCGGACCAGATAAGGATATTCCGGCGCCTGATGTGTACACCAATCCCGAAATTATGGCAGTCATGCTTGACGAATATGAAAAGGTAAAAGGCGTAAGCGCACCGGGAACATTTACCGGCAAGCCCCTCTCAATTGGCGGAGTGCCCGGGCGTGACACCGCAACCGCTATGGGTGCACTTTTTGTATTGCACGCGTTCGTAAAAGAAAAGAAATGGAACCCGAAATCGCTCCGGGTTGCTATTCATGGATTCGGAAACGCGGGTGCGACTATGGCGACGTTCCTTTACGAGCGCGGATATCGCATTGTGGGACTTGCGGACTCCAAAGGTTCCGTTATGAGTCAGAAAGGCCTGGATCCGGCTGTTTTTAATAGAATCAAAAACGAGCATAAATCTCTTCGTGACGCGTATTGCCAAGGCTCCGTGTGTGATGAGAGCAGGCTCCGTAAGGAAAAGGTCACGATAGGGGAGCCGGAGGCGGTTCTCTCCATGGACTGCGACATTCTGATTCCGGCCGCCTTGGACGGGGTTATCACCGAAGCGGTTGCGAAAAAGGTACAAGCAAAGGCGATACTGGAACTTGCGAACGGTCCTACCACTGCGGACGCGGATGTCATCCTTCTGCGTGAAGAAGTGCCCGTGATTCCGGATGTTCTCGCGAATGCGGGCGGCGTCACAGTTTCTTATTTTGAATGGGTGCAGAACAACACGGGTATTCCGATGACGAGGGTTGAGGTCAATAAACGTTTGGAGAAAGTGATGACCGTCGCATGGGCGGACGTTTCCCGCTTCGCAAATGAATACGGCGTGCCATACCGCATAGCGGCATTTGCCCTCGGTGTCGAGAGGATTTTGGAAGCAAAACGCGACCGCGGCGTGTTGTAGTTGTCTTAGTTAAGAAAGCCACAATACTACAGTTAACTGTAGTATTGTGGCTAGCGATACTATGGTAAATATTTCAAAAAGAAAATTAAAGCCTCATTTGGAGAAACAGATTCTTCAAGAACTGGCGCGTCAAATAGCGCGGACGAGAGGAGTTTCCCACGCAAGAAATTTCTTGTTTGAACTGTTAACCCCAGCTGAATATGTACAGCTCGCGAAGCGTCTCGCACTTATCATTATGCTCTTTAGGGGATATTCCTTTGATCAGATTGAACGGTCTCTTAAGGTAAGCCCGACTACCGTCGCATCGCATTGGCGTGGCATGAAAACGGGAAAATACCAGGCACTGCGCAGCGTTGCCCTTTTTCATGCCCGCGGACTTCCGGAAGACACCATTTTGGAGTCACTTTTAAAGCTTGTCGCTGAAGGTCCGAATGCGCGAAAAAGCCGCTGGGATTTTCTGAAGTAGAGATTCAAATTATATTTACTACAGTTAACTGTAGTAAATATAATTTGTACACAGCGGAAAAATATCCTTGACTCTCAAAAGATGTCGGTGATATCATATTCATGTGGCTAACATGCGCGCTCTTATTTCTCTCAAAACTGCTTACAGCGGCGCTCTATCTTTTTCTTTTGCCTTTTCCTTTTGGGCGTAACTCGCGCCCAAATTTTTACATAACCGTAATAGTCCGCTTTATTTCTGACTAATTTTTTGTTATGCACGAATCAGTAAAACTAAAATTCGTTGAAGATACAGACGATGAAACAATACGAGCCAGAATGCGAGAGATAGAACCTGTTGGAGAGGAGTACGTGTATTTTCTCAACATTCTGATGGAGAGAACTGAAAAGCGGATACGTCGCAGAATGGCACGCGAATCCGGTAAAATCAGTTAATCGCTATGCCTTCTCACGGGTCAGAACGAAAAACTGTTTCGGAAGAACAGAAAACAAGTGAGGAAATTCCTTACGACAATCAAGGACGTCGGGAAGGATGCACTTGTCCCTATCACAAGTTTGAGCGCAAAGGGTGGAATCGGGATTGCCTCCTGAAGTGTGAACCAAATCCCCGAGCTGGTTTAGTTAATTAAACCTTTGATGTTCTGGACTTGACAGCATACTAGCGTACTAGTATGCTGGAGAGGTATGGATACCAATAAAGGCCTAGCGGACTTGGCGCATGTCGTGCACCGCCTCAAGACAGAAAAAGAGATCCATGAGTTCTTATTGGGCATCCTTACCACGCAGGAGCTGGAAGAGATTATACGCAGAGTGCAAATCGTGAGGATGTTGAAGAAGGGCGTTCCGCATCAGCAGATCGCAAAAAAGCTGAATGTGGGGGTTGCCACGGTTACCCGAGGGTCCAAAGAAATCAAGAAAGGCAGATTCAAAAATCTATGAAACACAGGAATTACAGCTTTACCTTTTCAAAAAACTCTTTCAACGGTAGTTTCACTTGGGTGCGCTAGCGCACCCTTTTCTATACAACTTGTTTTTCTATTTATTCCTCTTAATCAGGAGTCCTATGTCTAATGAAAAAAAACCTGCAGTACTAGAACTTCCTCCCCTTTGCGAGTGCCTCTGGAAGAAGGACGAGGGCGGGAACGAGAGTAGGATTCTTGATCCCAAGAATCTCTGCAAAGTAGCGGGTCACGAAAAACCAAGCGAAAAGGTGAAAGTTAAAAGAAAGGAGAACTATATAGGCTTTTAGTAAAAAATAATAAAAATCTATGTCACAAGAAAAATATCAGAGAAACGCGTTACTAGAGAAACCAGACCGTTTTTGGCGTCTCTGATAATCCCCGACTTCCTCACAAGAAAATAGGAATTCTCGGTGGAATTGGGCCCGAAGCCAGTGCGTATTTCTATTCGGAGCTCATTCGGCGGCTCAAAATGAGCGGTCGGATAACACGGAATGCCGATTATGCGCAAATGCATCTTAATAGCATTCCGGCCCCTGAATTGGTCACGCTTGAGATCTCCAGAGAAAAGCTTGAACCGTATATTGAGGGTATACGCGAATTGGCAATTCACGATCCAGAATTTATCGTGATGGTGTGTAATACGATACATCTCTACCGCGATCACATAATGATGGAAAGCGGATTCGATAACATTCTCTCGTTACGCGAGATCGTAAAAGAGCAACTAGTGGGAGCTGAAGAGCCGTTTTGCGTGTTAGGTACGCCTCTTACGGTTTCTTCCGGCCTCTATCACTTCACCGACCGGAAGTATGCTAACCCGCGCGGGTTAGACCTTGAAGAGATAGGCAATATCGTGCGGCATTATAACGCTACCGGTGATACTGCCTTAAATAAAGCTCGACTACTCGCAGTCGTTGAAACGCAAAAAAAGTTAGGAGCAAAGACCTTTTTGGCTGCCTGTACAGAGGTTTCGGAACTTTTGCACGGCACAGAAGACCTTCAACTGGTAGATACGCTCGAAGCGCTTATTAATCATGTCCTCAAAAAACTAACCTAAACATATGTCACGAGAAAAATATCAGAGAGACGAATTAGCAAATAACCGAAACCGTTTTTGGCGCTTCTGAAATAGAAGAATACATTGACGGAGTATGTCACAGACGAAAGAACGTGGTACCGAATTTTTCCGGAATTCTTGAAAATAGCCGGCGCGGTCGTCGGTTACGCGAGAAATTTCGGAATATGTTCGAGCCGGGCGGACTTTATGGCCCGGAGGGTCAGCGCTGTGAAGTCTGCGATAAGCCGGCCACGAAAGCCAAACCTATGCCATGGAATACCGGCTATTATTGTGACGACCACAAGTAGAAAAAATGTCCGCTTTAAGCGGACATTTTTTCTACCACACTGAAATCCATCTGACGTTCCAGAAGGTTAGCGGATTCCACGCGGTAGCGCACGGGGTCGCCCATGCGGATGGCGCGCTTCGTGCGTACGCCTATGACGGCGTATTTTTTCGGGTGGTATTCGTATGTGTCGTCGGTGAGGGATGTGAGGCGCGCCATGCCTTCCGAGGCAGTTTCTTTGTCTTCAACATAGATCCCCCATTCGGTAACGCCGGAAACGACACCATCACGCTCTTCGCCGATTCGCTTTGCCATATATTCAACCTGCTTCAATTTGACGCTCGCGCGCTCGGCCTCTGCGGCGGCTACTTCGCGCTCCGAGGCGTGCACGGCCTTTTCCTCTATTGTTTGTGGGCTTTCGGATATGTTTTTATTTTCAAGAATGGTGGCAAGTGTTCGATGCACCATCACGTCCGGATACCGACGGATGGGGGAGGTGAAATGGGCATAGTCATCAAAGGCGAGCCCGTAGTGGCCAATATTTTTTGTGGTGTAGACGGCTTTCGCCATGGAGCGCACCGTTGCGGTCTGGATAAGGCGTTCCTCCGGTTTTCCTTTGATTGCATTCAACATCACGTTTATTTCTTTTCCGGAGGTCTTTTTTCCTGTCGCTAATTGATAGCCGATAGCGCTCAAAAAGACGGCAAGCTCGTCTATCTTTTCCTGATTCGGGACGTCGTGTATCCGGTAAATGAAGAGGCGGTTTTTCTTACCGAGTTTTTTTGAAACTAGCGTTGCCACTTCGCGGTTTGCGAGAAGCATCAATTCTTCTATGAGCTGGTGGCTTTCGGTGTATTTGTTCCTTTTGAAGCCGGTAACATTGCCTTCTTTGTCCACTATCGGTTTCACTTCGTCCGCTCCGAACATAACCGCTCCGCTTTCATAGCGCTCCTGTCGGAGCGCAGACGCAAATTTCCACAATTCGTCCATCGCTTCCTTTAGATCAGACTGTGCAATCTCCGGAGATTGCACAGATGAGGAAGAAAGGAGGAGAGAATCGGCCTCGTCGTAGGTGAAGCGTTTTTGCGAGCGGATGATAGTGCGGCCAAACCAACGCTCGACTACGCTCGCGTCAGGGCGCACGGTAAAAACGGCGGAGAAGGCGAGACGGTCTATGTCCGGCTTCAGACTGCACAGATCCTCCGAAAGCTGTGGCGGGAGCATGGGGATGGTTCTGTCCACGAGATAGACGGAGGTGGCCCGCTTGAACGCTTCCCGGTCTAATGCCGTTCCCGGTCGAACAAAGCTCGTTACATCTGCGATATGTATTCCTAGTTCGAATGTTCCGCGCTCAAGCGGCTTGTATGAAATTGCATCATCAAAATCTTTTGCGTCCGGCGGGTCTATGGTGAACGTAAGTGTCTCTCTAAAATCTCTTCGCACTGTGCCGACATCCGATGTCGGCACAGCACCCGCGGCGGCGTACAGTTTCTCGGCTTCCGCCAAGACGTCAGGAGGAAAGTCGCTTTCAAAACCTCGCGCGGCGATTATTGCCCGCATTTCGGTTTCGTGAGCGCCCGCGGGCCCTATGACCGAGCGCACTTTAACTTTTGGCGGCTTTCCTTCCCAATCAACAACATCAACGATCGCTTTGTGTCCCACTGGCGCTCCCGGAGAACCGACAACTATAAAATCAAAGTAGACACGGGGATTATCTGGGTGCAACATCGTTCCGAGAGGGGATTTAATGAGTTCTCCCACAAACGAACTCGATTTCCTTTCCAAAACACGGATGACGCGCCCGATGGTTTCACGCTGGCCTTTGAAGAGCGATACTTCCACAATGTCCCCGGCCAAAGCCCCATTCAAGCCATCGCGGAGTATCGGAATGTCTCCTTTCGGGTCTAGCAAAAAACCTTTCCCGCTTCGGGTAACATCTATGACACCCTTCACGTGGCCTCGCGGCGCGGGCTGTGCTCCGGTTCTTTTTGTTTTCACCGCCTTACTATAGCAACTTTGACTGGCGACGTAGAGCGAGGGGAATCAAAAGCTTTTAGATTCCCGAGCCGAGGAAGCCAGAAAAGCCCCTTTACGCTTATATCATTTTCTGTTAGAGTACCGCGATGCTCATAATCAGATTTCAGAGAACTGGCCGGACCAACGATCCGGCGTTTCGTATTGTTGTTTCGGAACATGCCAGACACCCGAAAGCGGGGAACCCGCTTCAGGTGGTTGGCTCATACAATCCCAAGACCAAACATACGGTTATTGATGCTGAATCCGTAAAACACTGGATTTCCAAAGGCGCCCAGCTTTCAGGGACAGTACACAACCTTTTCATAACCAAGGGCATTATTGAGGGAAAGAAAGTGAACGTCCTTCAGAAGAAAAATATAAAGAAAGAGGCCCAGGCTGAAGCCGCGGCTCCTGTCGCTTCGAAGGTGGAGGTTCCCGAAGCGGAGGCAAAAGCAGAAGAGACACCGAGCGAGGTAAAAACCGAAGAAACCCCTGTCGGATAGACCCTTGCGAAAAGGGTCTTTTTTTTGCATACTGCTGGGAACGGCTTTAGCCGGTTAAATAAAACTAAATATCCCGTATGCAGAACTCTGATCAGGAATTTCTTGAGTATGTCGTTAAGATGCTCGTGGATAATCCGAGCGATGTGAAGGTTAACCGTCAAGTGGATGAAATGGGCGTTCTCTTAACGCTTGACGTGAATGCGGCGGACATGGGGAAGGTGATTGGCCGCTCGGGTAATACCGCAAAAGCAATACGCATACTTCTTCGCGTTGTTGGCATGAAGAATAACGCGCGCGTGAATTTGAAGATTAACGAACCGGCAGGTTCTACCCGTGGCATGAATGGTGGGGGCATGGGTTCCATGGGCGGAGGTAGCTCCATGGGTGGCTCCATGGGTGGAGACATGGGAATGAGCGACAGCCCGCAAGGTGCGGCATCTCGCGGCATAGACGAAGCGCTTGAAGATTTGAAACTCTAAGTATGCCAAAAGAAGGCGGTCTTCCAACAATCAGAGAAGACAGGGAAACTCTTCTCAATTATCGACGACTGGCAGAAGATGCCCGAAACAGAGGTGACGAAGGTAGAGCTGTTGCATATGAACGAATTGCTGTGATTGCGGAAGCAATCATACGGGATCTAGGAGGCATTGCAAAAGAAAAAACTAAGCCGTAGTTAATTGTATTTTTGTAGCATTCTATGTCGTGCGCATATGGTCACTTTTTACATAATTACGCTTTTTCCGGAAGCATTTGATTCCTATTTAAAGAGTTCAATCATAGGGCGGGCAATCCGGGAAAAGAAAATCGCGGTGAAATTTTACAATCCCCGTGATTTCGTATCTGCTCCTCATTCTCTAATTGGAGCGAATGGTAGGATAAGGAAAAAACAAAAAAATAAATGGTTTTACCGGCAGGTGGATGACAAACCCTATGGGGGAGGGCCTGGCATGGTTTTGCAAGCACTCCCATATATGAGAGCGGCGCAGAAAGCTATCGGAAAGAAAAAAGCGGAAGTCTACTTTTTTGATACGTCAGGAAAGCAATTCAGCAACGCCGACGCACGCGCACTTGCAAGAAATGTAGGGTTTCGTAAACCCTACATACGGGATGTTGTTTTGATTTGCGGGCATTATGAGGGAGTGGACGCCCGAGTTCAGAAAGTTCTTAAAGCGAAGAAGATTTCTATCGGGCCATACACACTCACGGGAGGGGAGCTACCCGCAATGCTTGTTATTGATGCAGTTTCCCGTCAAGTGAAAGGTGTTCTCGGCACCTTTGAATCTATTGAAGAGGAGCGAGTTTCAAGTTCAGAAGTCTATACCCGTCCTGAAATATTAGTGTGGAAAGGAAAGAAACATCGGGTTCCCAAAGTCTTGCTTTCAGGGAATCACGCAAAAATTGACTCGTGGAAACGGAAAAGATAGAGTGCCTCTCATGAATACGCGCGAAGGTGAAAATACTCCTAATGAAATTTCAAAAGAGAATCTTGAGGAAATTGCGCAGAGAGTTATAGAGAAAGGATATGTGATTGAGATCGGCGAGCAAGCCTTTTCTCTGGTAGTAGTTTCTACAGCAGTGCTTCGTGTGGTTGACCGCGTCTTACAGCTAGTAACCAATGGCGCCTCCACGGAAGAGCTTTCGGAAATCTTAAAAAACAATCCTGCCGCACAGGGAGCACTCAATCAAGTTGCGTCCGCGGTAGATCAGGTAGGGAATGCAGTTATGACTGATACGGAAGTATCTGACGGGCTAAAGTTTTTCAGTGGCATTTTGGAAAAAGGCAAGACGGTTCACTAACCCCCAAATGGGTACGCGCACTATCCACTGTAAGATTTGACAAATTAAAATAATTTTTAAATAATGAATCCTTATGCACGAATTTAGTAGGTCAGCAGGATGGTTAGCCGTGGATAGTCTGAGTTATCCTCCCCCAAGAGAAACACGCCCTTATCCAGAAAATCCCACTTTTCATCATGGAACGACGAGTCGACAAGATCCGGAAAATCCTACCCGTTATTGTGTTGGCTGTCAGATATGGGTTTCTCTCATTACTTGGGAGAAGCATGAATCTCACACCACAGCACCCAAAACCGGAGGATAACGCCTTGACGGGTTTTAGGCGGGGGAGTATACTCTTAAAAGCCCTTTTTGATTGTGTTTTGTCTGCGCGGGTTTTGCATAAACAATTTAATAAGGCCCCTAAGGAAGCGGAGCGCGCTTTTATGCGTGTTTAGAAAAATCAGAAGCGAGACTGCTCGAGCAACTAGATTTTTGTTAACCCAGCACCTTTCGCGAAAGGTGCTGGGTCTAAGATTTTTTAAACTCATTACCATTCGTTAAAAAAATCTAAGATGTCAAAACCGCTACCGCAAAAAAAGTTCATGCATTATCGCGAGGCCAAGGTCCCGATGCCGGACTTGGTTGCTCCGCAGGTGGCAAGTTTTCGTACATTCGTATCGGACGGCCTCAAAGCGCTTTTCAAAGAGTTCTCCCCGATCATAGATTATTCAAAAAAGAAGTTTGATCTCGAATTCGTGTCCTTCGAGTTGGGAGAGCCGAAGGTAGACGAGTGGGGAGCCAAAGAAAATAAGCTGACGTACGACGCGCCTTTGAAAGCGAACGTACGGCTTGTCAACAAAGCGCTCGGCTCCAAGAAGGAGCAGGGGATATTTCTTGCGGATTTTCCGCTCATGACGGAGCACGGCACGTTCATCATCAACGGCGTGGAGCGTGTCATCGTACCCCAGCTCGCGCGTTCCTTCGGCGTGTTCTTCTCCTCCGCAGAAGTGCGCAACAAGATCTGCTTTGGCGCAAAAGTTATTCCCGCCCGCGGCGCATGGATAGAAATAGAATCCGAGGCTGATGGCGCGATTTTCGTAAAGATAGACCGCAAGCGCAAATTTCCCGTCACAACCCTTCTCAGAATCCTCGGCGCCACCTTTGACCGCGATCTGGTATCTCTTTTTGAGCGTGTTTCGGGTGGTAAAGCGGCCATTCAAGCCACTCTTGAAAAGGATTCAGCAAAAACCGTGGAGAACGGCTATACAGAAATCTATCGCCGCTTGCGCGACGGCGACTTAGCGACAGCGGATACCGCGCGGGAATATGTCAAAGGCATCTTTTCGCCCGAACGCTACGACCTGTCGCATCCCGGTCGCCACCGCTTCAACCAGCGCTTCAACCGTCCACTCGAGAAATTGGAGTTGGAGCGGCGCACGCTTAATTTGGACGATATCGTTCTTATTGTTTCGCACATCATTGAACTCAATAACACGCCCGGCTCTGTGGGGGATGACATAGACCACTTGGGCTTCCGCAGGGTGCGGCAGGTGGGGGAACTTTTGGAAGCGCGCGTGCGCGTCGGGCTTTCCCGCATGAAGCGAAATATCCAAGACAAAATGTCCACGATAGACATAGAGACAACCTTGCCGACCCAGCTCGTGAATCCGCGTCCACTCGCGGCCGCCATCAAGGAATTTTTCACCGCAAACCAGCTGTCCCAACTTGCCGCGCAGCAGAATATTTTGGACGAGCTTGAAAACCTCCGCACCGTTTCTGCTTTAGGTCCCGGAGGCTTGACCCGCGAGCGCGCGGGCTTCGAAGTGCGCGACGTGCATACTTCGCACTATGGGCGGCTGTGTCCCATCCAGACGCCGGAAGGCCAGAACATCGGTCTTATACTCCGCCTTGCGGCCTACGCCCGCATCAATGATTTTGGCATTATTGAAACGCCATACGCCGTCGTTCAGAAAGGAGTCGTGACGGATGAGATTGTCTATCTGAACGCCTTTGAAGAAGAACAGCATCCAATCGCGCACGCGGCAGTGTCCGTCAAGGACGGCATGCTCGCGGATGAGTATGTGG
The DNA here is from genome assembly GCA_036517815.1 of Minisyncoccota bacterium. Lineage (GTDB taxonomy): Bacteria > Patescibacteriota > Minisyncoccia > Phycocordibacterales > Phycocordibacteraceae > Phycocordibacter. The sequence continues at coordinate 12,065 of DATDST010000041.1, forward strand.
AAGCGCGCAAGAACGGGGAACCGGTCTTGGTGCCGCGAAATGAGATCGACTATATAGATGTCGCGACGAATCAAATGTTCTCCATTGCGACCTCCACTATTCCCTTCGTGGAGAATGACGACGCGAACCGCGCGCTCATGGGTTCAAACATGCAGAAACAGGCAACTCCCTGCGTCGTACCCGAAGCGCCTATCGTGGCGACGGGCATTGAAGAGATGGCCGCCAGGGATACGGGACGTCTTTTATATGCGAAGGAAGCGGGCACAGTGACCGCGGTTGACGCGCGGAGAGTCGTGGTAACGGACAACACCGGCAAGAAGCACGAATACAAACTCGTGCCGCTCGCGATGACGAACGAATTCTCCGCCTTCTACCACACGCCTGCGGTCTCTTTGAATCAGAAACTTAAGAGGGGGGACTTGATCGCCGATACGTCCTCTACGAAAAATGGACAGCTTGCCTTGGGACAGAATGTGCGTGTCGCGTTTATGAGCTGGTCGGGCGCCAACTATGAAGATGCCATCATCATCTCCGAGCGGCTGGTTCAAAACAGCAAGTTTTCAACCATACATATAGAAGAGTTTGACGTGTCCGTCAGGGACACGAAGCTGGGGCCGGAAGTAACGACGCCGGATATCCCGAATGTTTCCGAAACTAAATTGCGCAATCTTGACGAGGAGGGAGTCGTACGGATCGGCGCGGAAGTGCGCCCCGGCGATATCCTCGTCGGCAAAGTAACTCCCAAAGGCGAGACGCAACTTACGCCGGAAGAACGGCTGTTGCGCTCCATCTTCGGCGACAAGGCGAAAGACGTGAAAGATACGTCACTGCGCATGGAAGGAGGGAAGCGTGGCCGCGTCATCGGGGTTAAAGTATTTTCCCGCGAACGGGGAGATACGCTCGAGAGCGGCACTATCAAGAAAATCTATATCACGGTCGCGCAACTCCGGAATGTCGCGGTAGGTGACAAGCTCGCGGGCCGCCACGGGAACAAGGGCGTTATCTCGCGCGTCTTGCCGGCCGAAGACATGCCGTATACCGAAGACGGGGAACCGGTTGATGTCATACTCACGCCACTCGGCGTTCCGTCGCGTATGAACTTGGGACAGATTTTGGAAATGCACCTGGGGCTCGCCGCGCATACCTTGGGCTATCAGGCCATCGTACCGTCGTTTGCCGGTGTTACCGAAGCGGAAATCAGAGCCGAACTCAAAGAAGCGGGATTGCCGGAAACC
>DATDST010000042.1:0-10021 GCA_036517815.1 Minisyncoccota bacterium
ATTACTACCTCGTTTGCCGCGGGTCTAAACCCGCTCGACTTGCATGCCTTATCCACGCCGCCAGCGTTCACCCTGAGCTAGGATCAAACTCTCAGCAAAGATTCATGCCTCCAATTGAAGGGCACGAATCAATAGACGGAGCAGAAGAAAATAAAGCTCTCCCGACGCTACGGTCGGGATCCCGACTTTTTACGTCGGGATTGGTTACTGATAAAGATTCTTGGATTAAGAATCTTTACTTGTGTTCTCACTAGATCGGCTCCTAACCTCCCTAGCGAGATTGCATACTTTTGAGAGGCACGGAAATGCTTTCTCAAAAGTAACTGGTCTTTAGTGTGTGCATTTAAATTGTCAACGAACTCCATGGAAAAGAAAAAGCCGAAGCTTACACTTCGACCACGCTGGATTGCTAGAAGCTAGAATACTAGATTGCTAGAAGGCCATAGGGTCGAAATGTTAAGACTAAAACTTTTGTCATCGCTTGCGCAACAACAGGCCTGCCATAGCAGGCACAAAAGGCATCATAGCGTCCCGCCCGCCACCCCGTCAAGCTGGGCTCTTAGGGAGAAAAAGAACTGATGAAGAAGGGCTATAATGCCTATAAAGTATGAAAAAGCTGAATCAAATGCCGGGCACGAAGATAGAGACCCGAGATTCAAGCTCTTTTTCCGAACTTATCGCGGATGTAGAAGAACATAACAGGAACCATGGGTGGGGAGCATCACTAGCAAAAGCAATTGGAGGAATGGTGCAGGCAACCGTCGAGGGCAAGAATCCAAATCTGGGAGAAATGCAAGAAGAGGTGGCTGTCGACTCCGCTCATAGTGCACAGAGCGGACTGACGTCGCTCCGTGCTATGCACGGAGCGACGTTTGACCGTTTTGGGTTGAAACCGAAGCAGACAGAGTCTGGTCAGATAATGATAAAAATTGCACAGGCAGAAAACTTATTGCGAAAGATAGAATCACTACGAGAAACGCCGCAACGTGACGAAGATACAGAGAAGATGCTTGATTTTTTAGCATCTAGCCTCCATAAGCAAATATGGAATGCAGAATATGAAAACCTTCTACCGGAAGACAAAAACGCCATTGAAAATCTTCTCCCGCTCATACAAGCCTTCAGAGCAGCCAATCCGAAATTGGATTTGGCAAAATTAAACACCTACGCCCGGTTTCAGAAAGAAGGACGTCTCGCAAATTATGTGGCGGTAGAACGTGAAAATCTATGGGCGGAACCCGGTAAAGATTTTGGTCCTGCAGATTGGGTAAGAGATATTACCCCTGAACATTTAGAAGCAAAGTGGAAGAGCGCCCTTGGCATACTGCAAGTCCAGGAAACAATGCATAATAGCGGGGTTGCCACAGAACTCAGAGAACATCTTTTGCGTTGTGTTGCTTCTGCATCCGAAACATTGAAGGGATTAAAACCAGACTATGGATACCCTCAGGAGGATAGAGAGCAAATGCAAGGTGTGTTAGAAAGGTACACTAAAACACTTCGGGGAAATAAGGTCCTTAATTAATAAGCTCCAGCTAGGCCCTAAGTGACACTACAATAGCGGCATGGCTAGCGATATAACCATCATCTCCCTCGGGGGCTCGGTCATCGTGCCGGATGCGTCGCGCTTCGTAAAGGTGTACCTTTGCTCCCCTCCTCGGCTCGATACAACAAAAGCGAGGCTTTTGTCGTATCCTCGCTCTACCGGCAAACGAGCGAGGGGCATCGGGAAGGTACTTTCCCGATGCCCGAACGAGTGTAGCCGGAAAGCTTTGCTTACATCGGGAGTAGGGCCTCATATGATATAGTGTCATGTATATGAGCCACGGCACCTTTCCTATCATCGTAACTAAAGAAAAAGAGGGCGGATACTCGGTCAAAAATCTTACGCTCGAGGGTTGTTACAGCCAAGGCGAAACCGTCGAGGAAGCACTGGCTAATATCAAAGAAGCAACGCTTTTATGTCTTGAGGATGAAGATGCATCCGTAGCACCAAAAGAGAACGTAAGCCTCCACTTGGTGACGGTGTAAACATGCCAAGACTCCCGGCAATTTCCGGAGAGGATTTGGTTAGCAGACTTGAGCGGAAGGGGTATCGGCACGTCAGAACGCGTGGAAGCCACGCTAGGCTGTATCCTCCTCATGGTTCTGCGTTGAAAAAGGTAACTGTGCCCCTCCATGCACACCTAAAGAAAGGAACATTGTCGGATATCATGAAAGATGCAGGATTGACTGTAGAGGATTTACAATAGAAATATGCCTCATTCTTTATACGCAATCATCTCCCTCGGGGGCTCGGTCATCGTGCCGGACGCCCCAAGCGTGGAATTTGTAAAAGCATTTACCGCCCTTATCAAAGAGAGGGTGGCCGCAGGCAGGAGATTCATTATTGTAACTGGTGGAGGCAAATCAGCGCGCAACTATCAAAAAGCGCTTTCCGAAGTTCGTGCAACCACGAACGATGAGAACGACTGGATGGGCATATATGCAACGCATCTGAACGCACAGTTTCTCCGCCTTGCGCTGGGAGAGTTGGCACACCCTGAAATTTGCATACAGTACAACAAGACAATAATGTTTGAAGAACCAGTCTTGGTTGCCGCGGGCGCAGAGCCGGGACATTCTACCGACTACGATGCGATTCTTCTTGCGCAGATGTTTGGCACCACGCACGTGGTTAATGTTTCAAATATTGACTACGTCTATACTGCTGACCCTCGCAAAGATCCGAACGCAAAAGCATTGCCTAAACTTTCATGGAACGAATACTTGGCACTCATCCCCAAAGAGTGGGCCCCTGGGTTCTCCTCCCCTTTTGACGTAGAGGCTTCCAAACTCGCCGCCGATTACGGCATCGGCGTTTCTATCGTAAATGGTGCAAAACTAGAAGAAGTCGCAAAAGCGATTGATGGAGAATCTTTTGACGGAACGATGATTATGATTTAGATCGGGGTTGAGATGTGCTGTACTGTATCCACGCTCTGGCAAGTTTCTCCGCGGTTGATGGCCCTACATCAATGTCAATAAAAGCATCGGACAATATTTTTAGTACCGATGGATCATTCGGCCTTACTTTAAGAAATTCTTGCACGCTTTTTTCAACGCCTTCTAAGCGCGCTCGTGCAACCTTGCCTAAATATTCCACCCCGCCCTCATGCGTCATACCTGTACTCGTCTTGCCTAGATGAGTGGTGATCTCCGTAAGCGCGGTTATGCGCAGTACTTCCATACCCTTAGGGCCTGATTCTTTCTGAAAGCGTTTTTCGTCCATATCATTGCCAATCTTGAATTGGATTAGCGAGAACCTTTTTGCAAATCCTCAAGCGTAACTAACAAGGGAGCGTCATTTCTTACGTTGAAGCTTTTACAAATGAGGAAGCGGCACCGGAAGCCCTGTTCTTTGGCGCTTCAAGGTATGTAACCCGTTTGTCTGCAACAACGAAAGCGCCTTGGTGCTTGGAGGCGTTCAAAACCTCTATGCCGAATACGTTCCCTTCTTTGTCATAATCAACCATAAGCCACGGGTGCACTTGCTTGGTGCGGGCAACGATTCCTTTTTTCTTTTTTTTATTGGAAAGGACGATATAGCGAGCGTCCACTTCTTTATCGTATTTAATCAACATAATAGGCGGTAATGATTACGCGTTTATTATCATATTCAGCATATACCACTTCAAGAGTCCTGCCGTCAAAGTCCTTTCGGGCTTTTATAGTACCATCCTCTTGCGGCATACGCCATGAAGTGGATTTTACCACTGCTATTGTTTGGAACCCATCTATACCTCGGAAATAGAAACCAGTTGCGGTATGAGTGGAAAGAATAATCTTCATAAAAGGCCAAACAGCTTTCTCATTCTAACTCACCATATAAATCGTGAACGGCGCCAGCTTATTTGACGTCGGCCACGCGATAGATGGCCAGACCTTTAAGGGAACAGTTATCTTCTAGAGTGATAGGGATAATAAGTCTTTTTTTCCCCTGCTACTAAGGAGGCAGAAATAGTATTCACGTGTTTCAAATTGAGTACTCGACCGCTATTATCTCCTTTTTCTGAGCTGATCAAAATCACACTGCTATCAAAAAACTTATTTAAGAAACCTATAACATATTTCCCCTGCACTGGATCGGTAGTTTCGAGAAATACTTCTCGGCCCTCAAACTTTTTTGCTTCTTCAAAAGAAACAGGCATTATGAATTTTTGTTTTGCATCTTCTCCAGCGTCACCAGCAATGGTGAGCCGAGAAATATAGATGAGTACGTACCGGAAACGATACCGATGAGAAGTGCAAGCACGAAGTAAGAGGCCGACACTGGGCCAAGGTACAAAAGCGCCAAGAGGACCAGAACCACCGTCAAAGACGTATTAATAGAACGGTTCAGAGTCTGTGCGATCGATTTCCCTACCGTCTCCTCAAAATCTTCTTTCATTCCGCGCTCATGATTTTTGTTCAGGTTTTCCCGCACGCGGTCAAAGACGACGATGGTGTCGTGGACCGAAAAGCCAAGAACCACGAGAATCGCCGTTACGAAAAGCGTATCCACTTCTGCACCCAGAAAATGTCCGAGGATGGCAAACACGCCCACTGGCACGATAACGTCGTGAGCCAAAGCGATAAGAGCAATAAGCCCATACTTCCAGCTAGAAACCGGCTTTGAAACTTTCCGGAACGCAAACATGATGAAAAGTGCGATGGCCACAAGCACGAGGAGTATTGCGTAGATAGATTTGCTTTGAAGTTCCGTTCCTATCGTGGGGCCGATGGAGTCAAAACGTTTTTCTTCGTACTGCCATGTGCCTGCCTGCGCCGAGCCTTCGGCAGGCAGGCCACCGCCTTCAAGTGCTGTCCTCACGTGCGCATAAATGTCTGGCGGCAGAAACGGCGTGCGGATAAGGTATCCATTCTCGCCTGTCGGGCGGACTGACGACCCATGAACCCCCGCTGTCGCAAGCGCTTGTGTAATTTCCTGCGGAGTGGGGACAGAACCTGTGTAAGCGACTTCAAGAATAGAGCCGCCAGTAAAATCAATTCCAAACTTCAAGCCCCATGTGAAAAGAGCCGCGAGCGAAAGGATAACGACCGCGCCCGAGAAGATGTAGAAGAATTTTCTGTTTTTAACGATGAACATAATTATTTTGAGAGTCCATTACCAAACAAAAAATGCGCTACCTTTGACGCGCTGGCAACCCCAAGCGCCAAAAGAAATGTGCGCGTAACGGTAATGGCCGTAAACATGGAAACGAGAACGCCGATAACGAAAACAAGCGCAAAGCCTTTGATAACCGCAGTGCCGCCAAGCCAAAAGAGAATGACACCGGTAATAATAGACGAAAGGTTTGAATCGCGAATACTAGTCCACGCGCGATGAAAGCCTTCGCGGATAGCATCTGCGAGGTTCTTGCCACCCTTGAGTTCTTCTTTGGTGCGCTCAAAAATAAGAATGTTCGCGTCTACCGCCATACCGATAGACAAGATAAACGCGGCCAATCCCGCAACCGTCAAGGTAACTGGAATGAGCTTGAAGATTGCCAAAGAAAGCGCGATATAGAGGCAGAGCGCCACAACGGCAACCAGACCGGGTAACCGGTACCAGAGAACCAGGAACAAGCCAACGAGGATGAAGCCCCACAAGCCCGCCATGATGCTCTGTGCGAGCGCCGCCTCGCCCAAGGACGCCCCGACGGTTTGAGAAGAAACAAGCGTAATAGGCACTGGCAAGGCGCCAAAGTTCAAATCGCGCACCAATTCGCGGGCCGCATCCGGTGTAAAATTACCGCTGATAGTCGCTTGGCCATTGGGTATCGCCTCTTGGATAACCGGACTTGAGATGAGTGCCCCATCAAGAAAAATACCAAGTTGTGTGCCGATATGTTCTTCGGTAATCTTTTTAAAGAGTGCCGCGCCGTCGCTGTTGAACGAAAGAATGATGATTGGTTCATTAGAAAGCTGTCCTTGTTGCGAGCCGAACTGAAGTTGAGCGCGCTCCACAAATTGCCCGGTAAGACCGGTTGCAACATACGTAGACGTCGTCGTCCCTACGTCTTGCGTCAAAAGACGGAACTCAAGAACAGGTGTCTCGCCTATCGCTTGGACGGCATCAGAAAGATTCGTAATACCCGGCAATTCCACAATGAGACGATGTTCGCCCCCTCCGGCAACACCCCCGCGCTCCACTTGCACTAAGGGTTCCGATACACCAAAAATATTCACTCTCCGTTCAATAACATCCCGAAGCGCGTTCATCGCGGCATCTATGTCGCCCTCAACCACGCTCCCCGTGTCGGCGCTGTATACAAGGTGAGTGCCACCCGCCAAATCGAGTCCATAGCGGAATGGGAACCGTACGCCTGCCTGCGCCGAGGCCTCGGCGGACAGGTCGGCGGGCACAGAAACCTGTTCGGAAGAATACACAAACCACCCTATGCCTGCACCCACAATAAGAAGGGCCAGTGCCGCCAACCGGATTTTCAACATCCAGAAAGTATGCCCTTTTTAGAGCGCAAAATCAACGAGGAACAAGGTCCGGTTTCTCGACCTGTGAGTCCCCTGACTTAGTAAGTTTATTGACAGAGCTGTATATATCGCTAGCAACAGAAGGTTTGCCATCGAGGGGGCAGAAAATATATACCGCAAGCCATGCGGCACCTAGAGCAATGGTGATTTTTTCTCTCGTTGTCGTTCTTTTGTTAGATAGTTTTTCTTTGCTCATGCAATGCTACCAGATTAGCAAAAATTTCAACAACTGCAATAGGGCCAACGCCCCCCGGAACCGGCGTAAACAAAGAGGCTTTTTCGGCACATGCTGGATCTGCATCACCTACCACCTTTCCGCCAAGCTCGGACGCGCCAGCGTCAAGTATGACCACCCCGTCTTTCACCATATCGGGCTTCAGTAATCCCGGAACGCCGGTGCCGCAGACAACGACATCCGCTTCTTTGAGAGGAGAAATGTCATCACCCTTGATGAGCGCGGTTACGTTCGCGCCAAGCCTCGTGAACAATACTTCCGCGGGCCTACCCACGAGGCGTCCTTTTCCAAGGAGTACGACATTCTTGCCGACGACTGAAACGCCATTTCGTTTTAGAACATATAACATCGCCGCGGGCACCGGAGGCGTTGCGTGGAATTCTCCTTTTGCAAACTTCGCAAACGCCGCATCAGAGAGTACATCAACGTCCAAATGTACCGGGATCGCATTTTTCACAGCATCCACATCTATCCCTTTCGGAATCGGCAATTGAAGAATAATGCCGTCGTGACGTGACGCTTTTTTAATAGCGTCCTTAACATCGTCCGCGGTAGCCGTATCCGACAAACGATATTCTTCAACACTGATATCTAAAGATGCCGCAGCGCGTTTCTTGATACCAACATAAGAACTGGTCACCGCGTCAGTCGTAGCAATAACCACCCCCAAGGAAAGCGCTCCGAGTTTTCGGCGCTCCTTCATCACTTCATTTTTCCTGTCTTCGGCGAGTTGGCGGCCGTCTATAATCATTGCTCAAGCATAACGTATAACCCGCAACGCGCAACGCGGTTTTAGGATTGTTTTTTTACGTTATGCGTTACGCGCTATGAGATTTGGAAGAGCTGTTTCAGCTCCGCAAGCCCGTCTTCGAGTGCGATGGTAGGCTCCCATCCGAGAAGTTCCTTCGCGCGCCGATTGTCGGCGCGCGTGAAAGCCGGCTCTAAGCGTTCTTCCTCGTGCACCACGGGGCCCCCAATCATCTCCGCGATTTTATTTACCGACACATCGCGCCCCGCGCCGATATTGATGACTTCTCCTTTCCCCACCTTGTCAGACTCCATGGCCCGCATATTCGCGTCCGCAACATCCGCGACATGGGTGAAATCGCGCGTGTGGGTACCGTCGCCCCATACGGTCAAAGGCTTCCCTTCTTTTTTTTGCTTGAGGAACTTCCCGACGACAAGCGCATAGGGCCCGTCAGGGTCCAAGCGGGGCCCGTAGACATTGAAATAGCGGAGCGACACTGTGGATAATCCATACACATCGCTCCATGTTTTTGCGGACAATTCACCGATATATTTCTGCAGTCCATAGGGACTTTTCGGCTGCGGCGGCAGATTCTCCGAAAGCGGAAGCGCATCTTGATCCCCGTAGGCGGAGGAGGAGGCCGCATAGACAACGCGGCGCGCTCCCGCGCGGCGCGCAGCATCCAGAACAGACACCGTGCCACCGGCATTTACGGAAAACGTTTCAACGGGATTCTCTATGGAGTATTGCACGCGCGGCAGGGCCGCTTCGTGAAAAATACAGTAGGCATCTTTGAAAATCGGTATGAGTTTCTCTGTGTCACGAACATCAACTTCGTGATAGGTGACACCTTTCAGAATACGGTCATCCCGCCTGCCGCCGGCATAATTGTCTACCACATGTATTTCAAAACCTTTAGCAAGAAGCGCCTCCGCTATGTGAGAGCCAATAAACCCCGCTCCTCCTGTTACCACGACTTTCTGTGCGCCCATAATCATATTCTAGCGCCCCGCGCGCGAAAGCAGAATCTTCACCGTGCGAAGCACGATAGACAGATCAATGAGAAACGAGCGGTGCTTGAGATAATACAGGTCGTAGGAGAGTTTCTCGCGCGTCTTCTCCACATCTAAAGAGAACTTGGGGGGGCTCTTGTGTTTGATCTGCGCCCAGCCAGAAATCCCAGGGCGCATAAGAAGTCTTGCACTATAGAAAGGAATTTCTTTTTCGTATTGCTCCACAAGGGAGCGAATTTCTGGACGCGGTCCTATAAGAGACAAATCCCCCCGAAGCACACTCCAAAATTGCGGCATTTCATCTATCTGCGTTTTGCGTAAAAACGCCCCCACTCTCGTCACATGATTTTGCTTCTGTTTTTCAGGGTCTCCACCATCATCAAACAGCATGGTCCGGAATTTTAGAATTTCTATATCTTTATTTCCTCTTCCGACTCTTTTTTGGGAGATAAATACTTGTCCTCCACCATCAAATTTGATCGCAAGTGCAATAATTAAAAACAAAGGAGAAAGAATAAGAAGTGCAATTGAAGCCCCAATAATGTCCGTAATACGCTTTGCGTATCGATACAGCGTGGTTTCCGCGCGGATACTCTCTTCAAGAAACCAACGGTGGTCTAGAAGTGACAATGAGACCCGGTCAAACAACTCTTCATACAGTCGCGCCGAATCCACAAATCGAATTCCTGAAATCGCTAAGTCGTCCCATGCGCTAGATGCGGATGTTCCTATATGAGAAAAGGGCATGACGACAACCGAGGCTTGGTTCTTTTGTACAGTCGATAACAGTTGGTCTCCTGCTACATTTTCGGAGGGCATACAAGGCGCTGTAAAGTTAATGGAGTAGCGGGAATTGCCATTTATTTCTTGATGGAGTTCTGCACATTCTTCACCGGAACCCAGTAAAATTGCGCGCCCTGAAGTCGGACGGGACAGAAGCGGAAAAAAGTAGATGCGCCAGATCGAGACAAGCCCTGTTGAAAAAATAAGATAAATGAAAAGATTTGTTTTTGGTTGAATACCAAAATAGGGAATAAAAAAGAAGAACGATGCGCCGACCGTAATATTGGCGACCTGTGCGTAGAGGATCGTCTGAGAAAGTTGGGACTTAAAGAGTAATGTGTGTTTTTCATACAGCCCCGCTATGAAAAAAACCAGAACCGAAAGCGAGAAAAGAAACGCGAACGGCACAAGGTGGGTATAAAAAACGTCCCACTAGGGAAGCGCCGAGTAACGTATCAAAAGCGTTGTCCACAAGGCAACAATAAGAAAGAACATATCGCCCATCAAAAGCACGAGGGCTTCGCGACGAAAAGTAATAGGCATCGGATCTGTCCATAGTACCCGAGAAAAGTAAGCACGTAAAATAGCCATATTTTTGTTACTTCCGAGTGAGCGAGAGAGTACAACAAGCGCGCTTGTTGTACTCCGAGCGAACGCTGGAAGCAAAGGTCTTTTACCTTTACCATGACGGGAGAAGCGAGGTTTCATCAAGAGATATGACAAAAAAGA
>DATDST010000043.1:0-5522 GCA_036517815.1 Minisyncoccota bacterium
GTATCTCTTTGGTGAGCGCTTTATTCATGGCAAGCGCAGAGGCGTATGCGCCAGCGCCGGTATACGGAATGCCGAGCCGGTCCAACATCCTCTGAAGAGTGCCATCCTCGCCCGCCGCGCCGTGAAGCACATTAAAGGCCATATCTACGCCGGTGAGCGCACGCTCCGGTTCCATAGGGATACCTCGCACGTGCCACACGCCTTTTTTGTCTATGAAAACGTCTACCGGCTGATATGGCTCGCGCTCAAGGTTCTTGAGCACGTTCACCCCCGAGAGAAGCGAGATCTCATGCTCATTACAAGCTCCGCCGCGCAGTACCGCAATTCGTGTCATTTTCTTATTGTACCCCGCCTTCCCTTTTGAGGTTGCACAAAGTGAACCATGTACGAGGGTCACCCTCGTACATGTACGAGGGTGACCCTCGTACTAGCCTCGTACTAGCCTCGTGCTAACGCACTATTCGGCGAAACGCTCTGCGGTGCCGGCCTATTGCGAAGCGGTGCGCCTCGCTGTTCGCCAAAAGAATGGAGCGCTCGTGCGCATGGACAAGCGTCGAAGGGCCAAGGATTTCTTTCGGTTTGTGGCGCTCGTCTTTAACCACCGAAACTACGTCTGTCTCAATTCCCGATTTGGCAATCGCCTTTTTGCCGTGGTTCAGGTGCGTCCGCCCTCCATCTATTACCACTAGCTGTGGATAGAGCCATTCTCGGTACTTGGCACGGCGCTCAATGACCTCTGCCAAGGCCGCAAGATCGTCTCCCCCCTTGGCCTTGCGAATAGTGAACGTGCGATATTCGGCAGGCACGGCTTCTCCATCCACGACGACGGCCATGACGCCACGAGGCGATTCGCCCCGCAAGTGGGCAATGTCGTACGCCTCCACACGGAAGGCGGATGTTCTGGGTACGCGCAGTTCGTCCTTAATGAGCATTACGTCCTGAATGTGCTTCAGTGAAAAAAGCTGACGCTTCAACACTTCAGCTTCTTCAAAACGCTGGTCCTTTGCGGCTCTGTGCATTTCTTTCTCCAGTGTCTTCAAAAGCGCCAGCTTCTTTGCTTCAAACAACAGCTTGAGATTGCGCACCGTTTTTGCATACGCCTTTTTATCAAGCTCTTTCGGATAGAGACCGATAGCCTGATTGAAACGGAGTGTTTTCCCTTGAGAAGGAGAAAGTTTTCCACCCACAGGAAATGGCATATCAAAGAACGGAAAAATCCTCCGCGCGATTTTCAGGGCTTCGCGCAAGGATGCGGCGGAGAGGAACGGGCCGTACAGAGCCTGAATCGTAGAACGTGGAGCGCGCAGGGCCAATTCTCTTTCTCTAAAAACAAGAAAGCGCGGAAATGTTTCTTTTGTAACGACAAGATAGGCAAAGCTCTTATCATCTTTCTCATCCGTATTTCCCTTCGGCCAATGCTCTTTGATGCGCTTCGATTCGAGGATGAGCGCTTCCAAGACCGAATCTGTCTCTTCCCACGAAACACTGTCCGCATCCGCGATGCTCTTCGCTACCAAGGGGCTCCGTATTTCCGCAAGGTCTTTAGAAAAATAGCTTCGTATGCGATCCCGCAGGGACGTCGCTTTTCCTATATATAAAACTTCCGAATCGCGTTTGAAAAGATACATTCCAGGACTATCAGGAATTCTCGAAAAATTTATGTCGCTCTTTTGCATTGTATAGACCAGTAACTATAGCAAATCTCCCCCACTATCATATATGATAGTGGGGGAGATTTGTTATATAATTGCACATATGAAAGTAAAGCCTCAGAATCTTGATAAAAAGCAAAAAATAAAGACCCTCGATACTCTATACACAGCCGCTGCCACAATGTATGGCAGGGAGACAATGAAGCTCTTTCTACGAGATTTGCTCACTGAAAGTGAAAGAGTCATGCTGGGCCGCCGCATCATGATCGCGCAAAAATTATTGAGCAGACAAAGTTATGGGGTTATCAGAGCCGATCTCGGCGTTAGCTTTAATACCATTGCAAAAGTCCATCGCTGGCTGGAAGATCAATTTCCAGGCTATGAGAAAGCGGTGCGAGGATTGGAAGAAGAAATTCGAAAACGACAGCAAAGATTCGAGTCACGAAAGACGCTGGCGACATTGAAAAGAAAATATCCGCTCCATTTTTTACTTTTTCCATGGCCAAAGGGTTTTGGCCCAAAAAAATTTCCCAAGTAACTTGAACGTACTCACTATCATATATGATAGTGAGTACGTTCAAGTTTTATCACCTCTTGAGTACCCGTTTGAGATATTCGCCTGTGTAGGAGCCTTTGGTTCGCGCAACTTCTTCCGGCGTTCCGCGGGCGACTATTTTACCGCCCGCCACTCCCCCTTCGGGCCCAATATCGATGACATAGTCAGTACTTTTGATGACGTCCATATTGTGCTCAATGATTACAACTGTATTGCCATGATTTACCAGAGTTTGAAGGATTTCAATGAGCTTTTTCACATCCTCGTAGTGGAGTCCTATGGTCGGCTCGTCCAGAAGATAGATGGTCTTTTCAGTGTGTCTGCGGTACAGCTCGGAGGAGATTTTGACCCTTTGTGCTTCGCCGCCGGAGAGTGTGGTTGCAGACTGGCCAAGTTCTAAATAACCCAAACCTACATCCATCATAGATTGCAAACGGTCTGAAATTGCGGGAATGTCGTTAAAAAAATCCAAGCCTTCTTCAACCGTCATACCAAGAACTTCCTGGATATTTTTCTTGCGATAGGTAATTTCCAACGTTTCTTTCATGAACCGTTTGCCGTCGCACACATCGCACGTTACGTAGACCGTGGGCAAGAAATGCATCTCTACTGCGATTGTCCCGTTTCCTTGGCACGCCTCACAGCGTCCGCCTTTCACGTTAAAAGAGAAACGGCCGGCTTTCCACCCGCGAGCTCGTGCCTCGGTACTTGCCGCAAACAAATCTCGAATGTGGGTGAACGCGCCCGTGTAGGTTGCGGGGTTTGAGCGCGGAGTTCTACCTATCGGAGACTGGTCAATGAGAATGGTGCGGCCTACGTATTCGGAACCCGTGAAGCTTGCGCAGTGATAGGTCTTTGCGGTCCGGTAGGCATATTCAAGCCGTGCGCGCAGATTCTTGTGGAGTATCTCGTACATGAAAGAAGATTTGCCGGAACCGGAAACGCCGGTAATCGCGATGAAGCGCCCTAAAGGCACGTCCACGTCCATGTTCTTGATGTTGAAAATGTTCGCCTGCCGAACTTTGAGAGCGCCTTTTTGTTCCGTGCGGCGTTTTTCGGGAATTTCTATTTTCTTCTCGCCGCGCAAGTAGGAGAGCGTGACAGAACCGCTATCGTTTCGTTTTGCAGTGAGCAACTTGTCCAACCATCCGGCAACCACGATTTCCCCGCCATGAACGCCCGCGCCGGGACCGATGTCCACGATGAAATCAGAAGAGAAGATGGTGTCTTCATCATGCTCCACGACAATAATGGTATTACCGATGTCGCGAAGCGATGTCAAAGTCTTGATGAGGCGGTCATTGTCCCTCTGATGCAGGCCTATCGTCGGTTCGTCGAGCACATACAAAGCCCCCACGAGTCCCGAGCCAAGCTGTGAGGCAAGGCGTATGCGCTGGGCTTCGCCGCCGGAAAGCGTGTTTGCAGTGCGGTCAAGCGTTAAGTATCCGATACCGACGTTTATCATAAACTGAAGCCGCGCGAGAATTTCTTTGATAACGGTAGTAGAGATTTCCTGCTGTTTCTGGGAGAGCGTGAGCTCTTCAATGAATTCTTTCGCATCTGTTATGGAAAGGCGCGTCAGCTCCACTATGTTGAGGCCAAGCGTGGAGCGTGCCTGTCCGTCCGAAGTCAGACGCAGGCGGGGAGCGTGGAGCGTGGAGGGGCCAAGAAACACGCGAAGCGCTTCCGGGCGCAAACGCTTTCCCTCGCACACAGGACAGATATCAAGATTGAAAAATCCTATCGTTCCCAAGCCGTGGCACTCGGGACACGCGCCGTAGGGACTGTTGAAGGAAAAGAGGCGCGGCTCCACCTCTGGAAACGACGCGCCGTCTTCCGGACAAATGAACTTCGCCGAGAGTATCCGTGTTTCTTTGAGCGGGTTTTCTATCTTTATGAGACCGCTTGATTCCTTGAGTGCAAGTTCCACCGCTTCACTCAATCGCTCGCGTGCGTCGGTCTTTGACTTTGAGAACTCGGTAACGAAAATCTCGTCCACGACGACGTCAATATCGTGCACCTTGTTCTTTTCAAGCGCTATTCGTTCGCGAAGCGAATATTCTTTCCCGTCCACCATCACTTTCTCAAAGCCCTTCCCGAGAAGGTCATAGAGAAGCTGGTAGTACTCGCCTTTCCGCCCCACGATGACGGGAGCCAAAATACGGAGCTTCAGGTCGTTATAGGGAACGCCAAGGGCGCGTTTTGCGGTTTCCTTCAAATCCACCTGCTCCACCGTGCGAAGGATTATTTTGAGGATTTCCTCTTTTGAAAGTTTCTGGATTGCTACATCATGGTTCACACAGTACGGTTGCCCCACGCGCGCATAGAGGATGCGCATATAGTCATAGATCTCGGTGATAGTGGCGACCGTGGAGCGCGGATTATTCGAGCGGCTTTTCTGGTCAATGGAAATCGCCGGCGAAAGGCCGGTTATCTCCTCCACGTCGGGCTTTGACATCTGGTTTAAGAATTGCCGCGCATAGGCGGAAAGCGACTCCACATACCGGCGCTGGCCTTCGGCAAAGATGGTGTCAAAGGCCAATGACGACTTGCCGGAGCCGGAAAGTCCCGTAAAGACGACCATCTTGTTTCGCGGTATCTCCACCGTCACATTCTTAAGATTGTGCGTCTTGGCGCCTTTCACGACGATTTTATCTATATCGCCGAGTGTAGAGAGGTGTTCGTTGTCTTTTTTTGTCATGTATATGCTAAAAGCCGCGCAGAGCGCGGTATATGCACACTGTAGCACAATGGAAGGCTTCCGAGGACAATTTTTCTGCTACCATGAAAAGATTAGTAGAACTCATAAAAACATATGATGTATACATTAAAACCAGCATCTTATTTCAAATTGACATCGCTCATCTTTTTGGTTATCGCGGGTGTGCATGTGTATCGCGCAATAAACGACCTCTCAGTATCATTGGGAAGTTGGGACGTCCCCATGTGGCTTTCATGGATTGGCATCGTCGTCGCGCTTTTCCTTGCGTACAGCGGCTATCAGAACAGCAAGTAAACTACCCCGGAGAGAGCTTCGGGGCATTGTGAAGCAGGTCAGTAATAGGGGGTCTTGATTTAAAAACCCCGACATAGTCGGGGTTTTAAAATACACGAAAAATTCGAGATGTTATGAGGCATGATCCATGAGAACGCCGGCAACCTCCTTCGCGATTGTCTCCAAGGAGAAATTTGCTTTGACGAAATACTTGGTGATTCCGAGTTCCTTCACTTTCGTTTTGTCCTGATCCTCGTTCAGGTTGGAAAGCACAATAACGGGAATTGCGGCAGACGTCGGATCTTTCCTTAGTTCGGCA
>DATDST010000044.1:0-7205 GCA_036517815.1 Minisyncoccota bacterium
GGTGTTAGTTCAACGTATACGGTAACGATCTACAATAATGGAAACGCATCGACAGGAGGCAGTTTTAGTAATCTCGTACAGCGCGCCGACGACCAGAACAACCCCGATACTGTGCAGGACATTACATCCAGCAACTTCAATGCTGGGCCACTTGCGGCAAACACAGATACCGGTACATCAAAGACCTTTACCTACACGTTCCCCTCCGGTGACGCGGGCAACACGCGCTACTTGCGAGTGTGCGCAGATAAAACAAGTGCCACTGGTGGAGAAATCATTTTTGAATCAAACGAGGACAATAATTGTGGAGGATGGTTGCCATATTCCATAACAGCCCCTACTCCTATCGGCTCCCTCACCCTCTCCTCTCCTCCAAGCTGTGTTATCGCAAGCGGGGCAAGCACCTGCAGTACCGTCTATGCAACATGGACAACGGAGAATACAACAGCTCCCGCACTTGTGGATGGCAATATGGGAGGAGGGACACTATCAACCTTAGAGAATAAAGCATCTCCCGGACTTCAGGTATGGGTGGCCTATCCGCAAACCGTGTTTAATTTGAAAGACGGAAGCACACTTCTGGACACAAAAACAGCAACCACGAGTTGTGACGTGGGGAGTTCATGGAATGATAGCAGTAACAAATGTACCCTCACCACTGCGCCGGACCTCATCGTCGGCACTGCGCTTAACACTAACAATGAAGTCTCGCCTAAGACAGCGACGGTTGATGATGCGCAAACGTTTACTGCAACCGTAAAAAACATCGGTATTGTTGCAACAGGTGCGAAGTTCGACAACGTCTTTCAGTTTGATAATGATACTGTCCACACAACAATCGCGGAGATTACGGACCTCCGTCAGGATAAGAACTCGACTTCCAATCTTGCCGTCAATAAAACGCGTACTATCCGGGCTTCCTACACCTTCTCTACGCCCGGCACCTGGTATGTGCGCGCATGTGCGGACAACAACACTGCGATGGCAGGCAGTATCCAGGAATCAGACGAAGACAACAACTGCGGCGCGTGGACTGCGGTTACGGTGTCCGCACCGGATCTTATCGTCGGCACGCTTGCGCCTGACGGGATTACCCATATCAACGATGAAGTCTCGCCTGCGACAGCGACGGTCGGTGATGCGCAAAAGTTTACTGCAACCGTAAAAAACATCGGCACTGCTTCGACAGGCACCCAGTTTAGAAATGTTTTCCAGATTGATAATGACACAACCCATACTGCTGTTTTTGCGTCAGTCGTCGATCCGGATAAGTCACCAGCGCTCGGTATTTCTGAGACTGATTCGACGTCGGTTTCTCGCACATTCTCTACACCCGGCACCTGGTATGTGCGCGCATGTGCGGACAACAACGCTGCGATGGTCGGTACTATCAATGAAGTGTTTAATGAGGGGAACAACTGCGGCGCGTGGACGACGGTTACTGTTGCCTACAGGCCTGTGACGGTAGTGTTGACCGCCGATGGCCTTTCAGAGTCATCTATTCCCGCAGGCGGCACCTCCAAGCTTGAGTGGGGTGCGACAAATGCAACCTCTTGCAGTGCGATAGGGGGCTGGACCGCAGACACCGGTACCTCGGGTTTCAAAATGGTGCAACCTCCAGAGACACGAGATTACCAAATAAACTGTACGGGGCTCGGCCTGCCAGGCTCTTCGCAGGCAACTGTCACGGTGCTTCCTGCAGAGCTGAAGCTGACCGCAACTCCGCCAACGGTTGATTCGGGGTTACCCGTTCTCATTAAATGGTGGAGCGAAGATGGAGAGGTTTCCAACTGTTCCGTCACCGGTCCCGACCTCTCTTCAGCCGACAGCTCTGGTTCAAAAGAAGTCACCATCACGCAGGAATCAACATATCTGTATTCCTGTACTTCGGCTGGTCAAATTGTGTCAAAATCCGTAACGGTAAGACTGACGGCGTCCTTCATTGAATTCTAGAATGGTCAGAGGAGGAGATGACAAAACCCTAATGCTTTGCATTTTCAGGGCTCAGTGGTAGTATTCCGACATGAAAACAGGCATTCATCCGACTAACTACCGTCCGGTCATTTTTCAAGACGCCGGAAACGGTGCGCAGTTTTTGATTGGTTCCACTGTCCAAACCGATGATGAGGGAACTCTTGGGGGTAAGAAATATCCCCTCTATATCGTAGAAATCTCAAGCGTCTCGCATCCGTTCTACACCGGCAAGCAGGGGACTCTTGACCGCGCAGGCCGCGTTGACCGCTTCCAAAAGAGAACAGCAGCGCGCACGGCAGCGCGCGTTGCCGCGAAGAAGCGCTAAATTCGAAGCACGAAGCACGAAATTCGAGGCAAATTTGAAGCACGAAATTTTAAAAGTTTCGGATTTCTAGTTTCGGGTTTCGTGCTTTACTTTTGCTATGGATATCTCTGATTTCCGCTCCAATCCAAAAACCACATACCTGGCGGCTGAATATGACCGCCTGCAAAAAGAGAGCGCGCGCGTATCGGAAATGGCCATAGACGACCCTGCGTTGGCCGAATTGGCGCGCGAAGAAGAAGCGGAACTTACCACGCGCCAGAAGGAGCTATACGAGCAGATGGAAACGATTCTTGCGCCTAAGGGTCGGGGAGATTCGGATGAGCCGGTTTCGGTTGTGATGGAGTTTCGAGCCGGCGCTGGCGGCGACGAGGCGGCCCTCTTCGCGTCGGACTTGGCGCGGATGTACATGAGGTATGCAGAGAGAAAGGGGTGGGAGGTGAAGATACTTGAGAGCGACCTCTCGTCCATAGAAATCAGGGGGGCGGGGGTCTATGCGCTTCTCAAATGGGAAACCGGCGTGCATCGGGTTCAGCGCATTCCCGTAACCGAGAAAGTCGGGCGTGTCCATACTTCCACCGCTTCTGTCGCGATACTTCCGATTCGCGCTCATCCGAAGATTGAATTAAATCCCGCAGACATCGTGATGGAGTTCTCTCGCTCGGGAGGCGCCGGAGGCCAAAACGTGAACAAGGTGGAGACAGCGGTTCGCATCGTGCATACACCAACGGGGCTCGAGGTGCGGTCGCAATCGGAGCGCTCGCAAAAGGCGAATCGCGATAAGGCGCTCGCGATCCTCGCGGCAAAGCTGGAAACCTTTGAAGAAGAGAAAGCGGCCAAGGCGCATGCGGCGGAGCGCAAGGCGCAGATAGGCACGGGGGACCGCTCCGAGAAGATCCGCACCTATAACTTCACGCAGGATCGCGTGACCGACCATCGCATCAAAGAATCGTGGCATAACATTGAAGCGATTATGGAAGGAGATCTCGACGATATGCTCGAAACTTTGCAGAACTTTGCGCTCAAAACCCCCTGACCTTGTCCAAGGAGCCTCCTTGGACAAGCGCGGATTGAAGCCGTAATGGGTTCATGCTATGCTCCTCTCATGCCAGAAATCGGTAATGACCTCGTTCAGGCGCTTTTTAAGGCGGGAGCGCATTTTGGCTTTTCCCGCTCCCGGAGGCATGCGACCATGAAACCTCTGGTTTTTGGTTCCAAGAATCGGACGGATATTTTGGATCTTTCAAAGACTGCGCCTCTTTTGGAGCAGGCACTCGGTTTTATGCGCGCCTCGGGCGCCCAAGGCAAAAAGGTCCTTTGTGTTGGCGGCAAGCCCGAGATGACGGAGCTCATCATAGCGGCGGCCGAGGCAATTTCCATGCCGTATGTCGCGGGCAGGTGGCTCGGGGGAACCTTGACGAATTTCACAGAAATCAAGAAGCGCATCAAACGGATGCTGGAATTGACGACGGATAGGGAAGCGGGAACGCTCGCGAAAAAATATACAAAGAAGGAGCGGGTTCTGATAGATCGCGAAATAGGGCGTTTAGAGAACAATTTTTTAGGTCTTGTGTCTCTGGAAAAACTGCCGGATGCGCTTCTGGTCGTAGACACGCGCCATGAGTCTATAGCCGTTCACGAAGCGGCGGCCTTGGGGATTCCCGTCATCGGTATCATGAATTCGGATTGCGATCTGTCCGCGGTGACGCATCCTATTGTCGGCAATGACGCATCGCGCGAAAGCGTGAAATTCTTTTTGGACAAAATCGTTGAAGCGTACAAAGAAGGCGCTAAAGGCAATGTCGTCCCGATTGAAGAAAAAACTGTATAAAGTATTTAGTATTGAGTATACAGGGAGGGTTCTTTTGGCAGTTTCATTTGCATTGAATACTCTATACTTCATACTGAATACTCCATACTCAAAAACATGAACATTACTTCTGAAATGGTTAAGGCTCTGCGGGATCAGACGGGTGTGTCTGTTATGCAATGCAAAGCGGCGCTTGAAGAGGCGGAAGGTGATTTGAAAAGAGCGATTTTGGTCTTGTCCAAAAGGGGCGGTTCCATCGCGGCGAAAAAATCAGACAGAGCGCTCGGTGCGGGAGCCGTTTCCGCGTATGTGCATGCGAATAAGGAAATTGCTTCCATGGTTCTTCTGCGGTCGGAGACCGATTTTGTGGCGAAAAACGAAGAGTTCGTGAATCTGGCGAAGGAGGTAGCGCTCCAAGTTGCCGCATCAAACCCCCAGTATGTGAGGCGGGAGGAAATCCCCGCGGAGAAGCTGGAGGAGATAAAAGGACTCTTTGCAAAAGAAGTGGCAGGAAAGCCCGATAATTTGAAAGAGACGATTCTTTCCGGCAAGGTGGATGCCTACCTGAAAGAGGTTGTGCTCATGGAGCAGGAATATATCAAAGATCCGGAGAAGACTATTCGGGCTCTTATAGAGGCGGCTGTACAAAAGTTCGGAGAGCGGATAGAAGTTGAGAAATTCGTACGTTTTTCCTCAAAATAAAATCACTATGTGGGCAGTTATCCTCTTTGTTGTCTCTCTCGTTCTTCTTGGGGCGTTTGCGGCGTTGCACTCATGGGAAGCAAAGCGCGGAGGGCGATTTTTTGAAAAGACTCGTATGGTGTCGGATATACGCATTCTTAATTTCTATCGCGCGCTTGTTTCTGGGAGTATCCCAGCTGAATGGCGAACGGCAGTCCGCGCATTTCTTCACCAGGTAACGCACGCGGTTGTCGTATTTCTGGTGGAGGTATTGCGTGCGGCTGAACGGCCGTTGGCACAGCTCTCGCACCATTTGCACACCCATGCGCCTTCGGGAAATGGGAAAGAAGTCTCTCCCTTTTTAAAAACACTCAGTCCGGAAAAGAAGAACGGAAGCGAACAAACAACAGATACGTTATAGTACTTGTGCGCTACGCCGCCTTAGCTCAGTTGGAAGAAACATAAACTGCTTTGTGTTTCTTCCGGTTCCGCTCTGGCGGAATCAGCCGATGCCGAATAGAATGAGGCAGGCTGAAGGAGGGACGAGCAACGTTGTTTTGTCCTCTGCGAGCCGGAGTAGCTTAGTTGGTAAAGCAACGGTTTTGTAAACCGTAGACCGTCGGTTCAAGTCCGACCTCCGGCTCGCAGAGGAGAAATTATAATAGAATTTAAATCTGGGGGGCGGCTCTAGGGAGGAAAGACGGAACTCCTTGTAAGCTTTTCACAAAACTGAAAATCTTGCTTCCAGCGCTCGTTCACGATAGTAAGCAAGCTTCCTTTCACTTCTCTCGCTCGGAAGTAAACCGTAGGTTCCTCGGTTCGAGCCCGAGAGGCGGCTCAAAATAAAGCTTTTCGAAGGCGCTATCTTTGGAAAGCATCTGATTTTGTCTGACTGATTTGTGATATTATTGAAACCATATGAAGAACGGACCTCAAGTGCCTTCAATTGAAGAATTGGCAAATGCGCAACGTCAGCACGAAAGCACTATTGCTGAGAAGAGAGCAAAAGAAGAAGCGCAGGTAGTAGAAGAGCGAACAAAAGTAGAACGAATTGCAAAAAACAAAGAACGCGCCCCCAAAGACTATGAGGCCAGAGAAACTGCGATTGAAGGATTGAACTTATCTCGGCAAGAATTGGATACACTTAAAGCTTCTAAAATTGATGAGCGCATTCAAAATGCAGAACAATTGAAACAGGGAGAAGCCGCAAAAGCAAGAGAACTTGAAGAAAGACAAGCAGAATTTGCAGAAATTCAAGAGCACCTCCAAGCTATTGAACAGTTGGTTGTTGGGAAAGCACTAAGTAAAATTGCTCCAGAAGTACAAACAGCGCTTGCGCATACCCAGCAAGAAAGCCTGCGCGCAAAACAATTAACACAAGAAGTTCTTGGCGCGCTCGAAAAAATTAAATCAGACCAAGTTTCTGTTTCACAAATTGAGGACTACAAAGCGCTTCAAGCGCGCATAGAAGCGCTTCGCGTGGAGGTCATGGTTTTGGAAGAAAATCCTTTTGTTATAGATCGCTTGTTTGAAGAAGCGACTACCGAAAATGAGATCCGGGACAGCGTGGTAAATCGGGTTGGATATGCTGTCCGTGATGGTGCGCGGAGAGATTTTGACAAGATGCTCGCGCAAACTTTCTTGACTGAAGAATTCGCCGCACGAGGCTTTGATAAGATCACGGATCCTGAAAAGCGCAAAAAATCAATGCAAGGCCTTGCACAAAGTCTCTACGTAACCGCGGGCGGAGAAGCCGATGAAACCTCACAAAATCACCATAATTTAGATTCAGACGAGAAATTAGGGGTTGTTCTTAAAAATCTTACCGGCAGGTATGGCCACGCTCACGGAACGGTCGGAATGTTTAAAGGTGCGGGAGGCACGGCTTTCACTAAGGATTTGATTGGCAGGCACTTGGGTTCTTTGAATCTGATACGAAGCTACAGCCTTGGAGCCGGAAGATATTCTGAAGAAATTACCACCCGCCGTTTTGATCAAAACGAGTGGAACAGTCTAGCGAGCGATGTGAGCCAATACGGTTTTACGACTAATGAAAATGGCGCGATTCTTCCCAAAAATGCCGACCCAGCCACACGGGAGTCCATTGAAACCGCGTTTGAGGCAAAAAAAGCCGAAGCAGAAAAGATAGCTGAAAAACTGGCCGCGGAAGAAAAAGAAGAAATCGGGAGAGAAATTCTGCGTTTGACGACTCGTATCGAAAAAACGCAGTTAGCGCTTGCGGAATCTGAAACTGCCAGGGCGACTCTGAAACCCCTTAGTCAGGGCACTTTCGGTGAAAGAAACTATTCATCAGAGCGGGAAAAGATACTCGGTGAGATAAATCGGGCGGAAGGTTTGATTCCTGGCCTTAAGTTTGAGCAGGAGCGTCTCGGCTTTTTTGCCTTTGGCAAAAAAGCC
>DATDST010000045.1:0-6218 GCA_036517815.1 Minisyncoccota bacterium
CAAAAGCTACTCGCTACCAGAAAGCCGCGTAGTATACGAATTATCCTATTCTCTAATTGGAGCGAATGGTAAGCAGAGCTTTCTCCCTGCGCTCGCTCGGAAAAGAAAAAGAAATTTCTTTCCCCTCGCTCCGCTAGGTAGTAAGCAGAGCTTGCCATCAGCGTTCGTTCGGAAATGTCCAATCCAGCTTGTTCATTTCCCTCACTCACTTGATGGTTGGATGGTTTTTGAGGGCACCGTAGTTCACCAGTTCCATATATGGAACTGGTGATTTAATGTATCAAATCATTTCAGCGCTTGAATGACTGAAACCATTGAGAAGAGAGATTTTTTATCCCGTTGTATATCTATAACGCCGTTCTTAGAGAGCGTTGTAATGTATTGTAGTAATTTCTTTGTTGGTCTTCCTTCTATCGCAGGGAAAAACCTTACCCTCTTTTGAGAAAGTGTGCTGGCAGACGAATAGTTATTGAGAAGCGCTTTATAGGCTTTGTGAGTATTAGACCAATGGGGTAAAAGCAAAAGTAGTTCGCCACCCGGCTTCAGATATCTCACCGCTTGCGTAATAGACTTTACAACCAGCCGCGAACCGTCAGGTCCGCCATTGGTTGCAATGGTCATACCCTTAGTAAGTCCCCACGTTGTATGAGCGGGATACGGAACCGCCGGAGGATGTATGGCAATGACGTCAAAACTTCTTTGCTTGAATGGTTGAAATAAGTTTCCAACAACTGTTTTTATTTTTACGTTATTTAGTCGCGCGTTATGTTGAGTTACCCGTATTACTGTTGCATTGATATCCGAAGCGGTAACTTTGGAATTTTTAACAAATTTTGCTACAGCAATTGCCACGGCACCAGAGCCGGTTCCCACTTCCAAGAAAGTATCTCCCGGCCTTACTATTTTTGAAGCCGCCTCTGCTAACAACAATGTGGCGGGTTTTGGTGGGTACACTTCAGGATTACTTACATCAAATTTTAATCCTTTCCATAGTAGATATTTCATACAATGTCAGACGAGTGCGCCCAGAGGGAATCGGACCCCCATCAATCGTGTATAAGACGATTGCTCTACCACTAAGCTATGGGCGCAGAAATACTATATCTCCGATTTCCCGCAATATAAAGTAAAAGAACAGTGGGACATAGTAAGGTTAATTCTAACAACTGTTGCTATAGCAATAGTTGTTAGAATAGAGAGACCTTCTTCAAAGCCCTACTTCGAGGTAGTTGATTTACGGCGATGAGATGAAAAACGTGATTCTCATTCTCACTTCGTTACAACAAATTCATCCATGAGCCAGCGTTCATTCTCGATGGACTCCGCGAGTACAAAAAGTACTTCCCTGCCGATATGATGATCAGCTTTCAAAAGTTTGACAACCGCCTCACACGGAAACGGGTATACCCATACACTGTCTTGCAACCTTTTGAAACCAAAAGACAGCAAGTCTCGCCGTATGCGCTCTCGCGTTCCTTTCCTGTTTTCACGCACATCGAATATAACGACCCGCCATTTGCCATCCCAGCGTTTCTGCCGAAGCGATCCCGAAACGATACGCAGACGCTCTAGAATACGCTCACCTTTCGGAGTAAGTCTCAGAAACTGATGCCCGTTTTTCTGAACGGATGCGAGAAGGCCTTGCCGCTCAAGCCGTCGAACGACCGAGGGAATATAGTAGCCAATTTTCTTTTTCTGCATGGAATGGAGTTTGAGAAACGCACCAAGTACATTCGGCGCGACAAGCGTGATCCCAATAAGGCCCGCATGTGCGACCGCGTTCAAAACACCAAAGACGATGCGGTTCCGAGAATTTCCCATCTCCCCATTTTACTAACAATTGTTGCTATAGCAATAATTGTTAGAATGATTTTTTACATCTGCTCTATCTGCTCTACCACCGGGTCTGTGAATCATCCCGATTGGTATGTATCGCGTCAAGAATTTCAACCGGAAGAGCACTACCGTCGTCATCAAATGTCGGATCTACATGTGCAGAAGTACCTCTCTGGTCAGTAGTAATAATGCCCGCATCAGCTCGTGCTTCGTTTTTTCCCATCCAGTAACGCATTGCGGCAAGTTGTGTTTCAACAGATTGGAAATGTATTTTCCTTCTTTCCGACATACCACAATATAATAGCCCTCATGTACTAGAAAGCAACAATATGCGGAGTGTATGTGTAGTTAAGACTGTTCAGGACCAATTCCCATTCCCTTTTCCCTTAATTGCCGCCGATAAGCCGTTTCTATTCTATCTAACTGCTTCTTTGTAACCCCAACAGTTCCAGAATTATAAATTCCCAGTCCTTCAGCGATTTTTTTCTTGCCGGTAAGCCAATGAGAGTTCGTTTATCATGCGGGCTTGTTTCGTTAGTCATATTCTCCGCCCAGTTTATTTCTGATGCTCTATGTCTTTCTTTTTCTTGGGCGTGATGCCGTTTGCGATAAGTATTTTTTCAAACTCTTCACGTTCTATATTTTCCACTTCCATGAGTCTTTCTGCAATCGCATTCAGAAGAGTGCGATGCTTGGTGATGAGATCTTTTGCGCGCTTGTACCCGTCATCAATTATTTTCTTCACTTCTGCGTCTATTTCAGCAGAAACCTTCTCGGAATACTCCTTGTCGGTTACTCCGCGGCCGAACAAGGTTCGGCCGCCCTCCCCTTCAAGCGCCAAGGGCCCTAGTTTTTCAGACATGCCGTAGCGAGAGACCATGTCGCGGGCCAAGGCGGTCAATACCTGCAAATCGTTTGAGGGACCGGTCGTCACATCGCCAAACACCATGTCTTCAGCCACATAGCCGCCCAAGGAAACCGCGATGTCGTCCAAAAATTCTTTCTTGGATTGCATTTTTGTATCCTCAATCGGCAGTTTTAGAGTGTAGCCGGCCGCCCGCCCACGAGAGATGATGGAAATCTTGTGCACGGGATCGGCATACGGAAGGATTGAAGCAACGAGTGCATGACCCGCTTCGTGGTATGCAGTAATTTCTTTTTCTTTTTTGTTTAAGAGGTGACTCTTCCTCTCCGGCCCGAGCATGACCTTCTCAATGGAGCGAACGAGATCAAATTGCGAAACTTTTTTTCGATTTTCCCGCGCCGCCAGAATCGCCCCTTCGTTCATCAAAGAATACAAATCAGCGCCGGAAAAACCGGGAGTCCGCTCCGCGATAACTCCCAAGACAACGTCCTCCGCCAAGGGCTTCTTGCGGGCGTGAATCTTGAGAATGTCTTCGCGGTCGCTTCTGTCGGGAAGATCGATGACGACTCTGCGGTCAAAGCGGCCGGGACGGATAAGCGCGGGATCCAACACGTCCGGACGGTTCGTGTTATGCAGAAGAACTGGAGAAACGCCTCCAAAAAATGCTTCATTTTCACAGCCGCAAAAATCATACACATATCCGTCATATGGCTTTCGGATGATTTTCGTAATTTTTGAGCGGAGAATGCTTGCTTTTCCGATGCCGGGACCGAGGGGATTTTGGGTTTTGCCGAATCCAAGCCGCCACGCGATTGTTTCCCGAAGTGGTTTGCCTCCATGTATCCTGCGGCCAGCAGGCACGACGTAGGACCACAGGTAGCTGTGATAGCCGTGCATACGGGAGAGCCACTGCAATTCGAGAAGCAATTGCCGCGAAACAGAGGTAAGTGTGAGACGGCCGCGTTTGTCCGTCGAGCCGTCGCCGCGCGCGTAGCCACGCAAAAATTCCATGTAATGTTCTTTCGGCGCATCAAAAAGAAATTCGGGGATATGTTTTCCGTGAGCGCCTTTCCCGACATGACGGATGAAAAACTCTGCCAAGGGTTTCGAGTGATACACGATATTGACCGCGTGGGGAGTAATGCGACGTATCGCGTCCGGCTCAATACCAAAAAGCAACCGCGTGAGCGAAATGACATCCTGGTGATACTCAATTTCATTTGCGTTGAAGCAAAAGTCGAGTTCCTTGCGCGCGTACCCTTCGGCGGCGTAGTATCCGAAAAGACGCATCAACTCCGGAGTGACCGAGATATTTTCTGGAAGCGGATGCGCATACTGCGCGCGACTTATGCCGCGCGGCATACGATTCGTATTCTGCCAAAGTCCGACCGTGGTCTGCGAATATCCGACCGCATCGCCTATCGTTTTCTGTGAAAATACGCCGGCGGAAGAGCGCGCAAAAGCATATGCGTTCGCAACTGCGGCATACGGCGACTCGACCGGTGCATATACGGAGAGAGTTTTTTCCCAAGATTCCGCAAATTCATGGGCACGCACTTCGCGTACTCCGGTGCGGCCCGCAATATACGGAAGCCCGACGAGCTCCTCACCGAGAGACAACTCGTCCACCCGCTTCGGGATGATACCGGTTCTGCCGCGTACAAATACCGAATGGTTGCCGGTTGTTCGCAAAAGCCCTCCGGGGTACTTAATTTCATGTATTTCCGAAACGCGATGGCGGAATACGCTTCGAACTTTTTTATACGCGCTGGTTCCAAAAAAAGGTTTTTGAAATACTCGAGCGGTTTTCTTTTTATCAAAACCAAGAACCTCAAGCCTTGGTGTTTCTTTTTCAATGGCTTCCTCGCCGTCTGCATACAAAGGATCAATAATTTCTTGTATCGGCTTGAGCGCGTGTATTCCGTTCTGCCGCACTAAAACCGGCGTCTCGCCGGTAACGCTCGCGGCCATCACAATCACTTTTTCGTTTTGCTCAAAACCATCCATTTCGACGAGGATTTGGTTCAGCGTTTGCTCGCGTTCGTCGTTCCCGCCGCCCACTCCCGTGCCGCGCACGCGGCCAACTGCATCTATTTCATCAACAAAAATAATCGCGGGCGCGGCGTGTTTAGCCATGTGGAAAAGGTCGCGCACGCGGGAAGCCCCGACGCCGACGAACATCTCTACGAATTCAGAACCGGAAATTGAAAAGAATGGAACGCCCGCTTCTCCCGCCACTGCCCGAGCAAGCAAGGTTTTGCCCGTACCGGAGGCGCCCATCAAAAGCACGCCCTTTGGAATGCGAGCACCAATGTCCAAGAATTTTTTCGGATTCTTCAAAAAATCAACAATCTCGGTCAGCTCTTCTTTAGCTTCTTTAGCACCGGCAACATCGGAAAACGTGACGCGCTGATTCGGGTCGCGCGGATCAATCATCCGCGCCTTTGATTGGCCAAAGGTAAATGCCTGCATGCCGGCGCCTTTCACTTGGCGCGATAAAAACCACACAAAAATGCCGATGAGGAGGAGCGGCAAAAGAATAGGCGCCAAGGAGAAGAACCAATAGCGAAATCCGCTTTCGTCCTTCACTTCGATGGAAACCTTTGCGAGCTCTTCCGGCGTCACACCATAGTTTGAAAGGGTCTGAGAAAACGCGGTATTCGCTTCTTTCTTCGCCGTTTTTTCCGTTCCGTCGGCATAGGTTGCCGTGAGTACATCGCCTTCAACAAGAATTTTCTGTATAGTTCCCGTTTTAATATCCGCCGTCAGCTGTGACACTGCGATATCTTCAGGCGCTGCCGTACTGCCAAAGAAAAACGAATAGAGGGAAAACAGGATGAGAATGACCAAGACTGTTGAAAGCAGATTTCCCCATTTATCGCCGCGCGGAGAAAGAAAACGCAATGCTTGCAAAAGCCGGTCCGGCGGCTTTTTGTGCGGAGTTTTTGGCTTTTCAGGGGTTTTAGAGCGATTTTCAGGCATGTCGCGCTATTATATACGGAGTTTGGTAAAAAAGGAAAAAATCTTCCTATGAAACCGATATTGGAAAATAAGAAAGCGAGAATGGAGTATGAAATCTTGGAACGCCTGGAGGCGGGCATTTCGCTTACCGGTTTTGAAGTAAAGGCGCTCCGCGCGGGCAAAGGCATGCTTGCAGGTTCCCGTGTACTTGTCCGCGGAGGTGAAGCGTACCTCGTAGGCGCAACCATCCCGCCGTACCAGGAAAGAAACACGCCCGCGGGTTACGACCCTGAACGATCGCGGCGTCTCTTGATTTCAAAAAAAGAAATCAGTGAGCTCGCCGGTTCTGAAGGCCAGAAAGGATTGACAATCATACCCCTTATGGTGTACAATAAAAATAATCGCCTGAAATTGGAGATAGCGGTTGCGCGTCATAAGAAAAAGTACGACAAGCGTGAAGCCCTGAAAGAACGCGACTCCAAACGGACGATAGAACGTTCCTTGAAAAATCAAGACTAGCCAGTCCCCGAAAATTTAGACGTCGGACGTCTAAATT
>DATDST010000046.1:0-2882 GCA_036517815.1 Minisyncoccota bacterium
TTGCCGCATTCGGAAAAAGAAAAACAAGAATAGCAAGAATGTTAATACACCGGTTTGACATAGAGCATAGTGCGCAATTCTGCCTCGGCAATCTCGCTTTTTGCGCGGGTCGGCGGAACAATCCTTTCAGCCAGTTTTACGGCAGGGGCAGGCGGCGGCGCCTTCGGCGAGGCAGGTGGCGTAGCGTTTTTGGCAAATATGGAACGAAAAGCGTCCGAGAACGAACCGGGATCAGTATCTTTGTCTTTGTCTTTGTCTTTGTCTTTTTCCTTTTCGATATTCTGTGTTTTTTTCTGAAGCATCTCCTCCACCTTTTGGCGCGGCGTCGCGTAGCGCGTGCGCGAACGGATCAAAAGATCATGTGGCGATATACCTTGGTGCGGCAGCAAAGGCAACACGGATGCGAAAAAAGGCTTCGCGCGCACCCCATCTATGGTGAGCGCAATTGCCGCTTCTCCCTCGGGGAGAGCTACAAGCTCCTCGGGCGAGATATACGGATAAAAGATGCGTTCTCCGGCTTTCGTGTCCTCCGCCAAAAGCGTGCATGCAAAAATGGAGCTCGTGTGCAAAAGCACTTTGTCTCTGTGCGCCTCGTCTTCCTCGCTATGAACGGTATCGGTAAACGAAAATGCGAGCGTTCGTTCACCGAACAGTCGCGCAACGTCGGCTGGCTCAAGATATTTTATACATTCATTCAAAAAAATCGTGACGGGGCGGTTCCTGCGGCGCGCCTGCGCGCGGACCGTATGGACAAAAAGCCTGACCAAGGGCGTTATTCGGGTTGGAAACACGCGTATCTTTGACAGGTCAACGACAAGAATACCGCCTTCCGGAAGCGAGGCCAAACTCACTTTTGATTCCCGTTGCCCCAAGAGATTCCGGACCAAAAGATCCTTTGCAAGATATCTCCCCTGTTCACGAACTGTCGTCACATCATCGGCATGTTCCTCCAGAAGAGATTCAAATGCCGCGCGCGCCTCCTTAGGCAAAACAGCGCGTAACGTTTCGTCCGTCACTAATTCATATAACAGTAGCAAGGTAGCTTCCGTATCGGCAAGCATCCACCCGGCAATAAAACCGGTGAGAGCGGAATCGGCAATGCGGTACAGCGCCGCGACCGCGTGCGAGAGAAGTTGTGTCGCCTCTTCCCGCGGCAACGCGCGAAATTCATCAACCGAGTTCCATGAGAAGGGATTCTCACTGTCAGAGGGGTCTAGGAAGATAAGCCGGCTGGTGACGGATTCGGGAATTCGTTCCAAAACCGACTGGGTCAGACCGCCTGTCGCGTCCAAAATCACGGTACCTACGCCGCGTGCAATGTCCTGAAGCGCTATCTGTGCAAGAAGCCCAGTTGCGTTTGACGGCCGCCCCAGTGCAGAGAGGTGCTCGAACCGATCCGCATCCTTTATGCCAAAAGGCGTCATTTGCCCCTTGAATTTTGTTTGTGCAAGGTAGGTGATGCCCGCGCCCCAGTCCATTGAACTAGTATATAGCGGCTAGGGTATAGCGTATAGCAGGCTACCGTTTAGGATTTTCTATAAGAAACTTGCGTAAACCGAACGCCAAATCTATGGCATTCACGAGAGCGTGGAGAAAAACTACAGCAAAAAAACCATAGGTCACCATCACCCACCACAGGAACATTCCGCCGATTCCTGCATAGAGCACAAAGCGCCAGCCAAAATACCAATGAATTGTGGCGAACAATGCGGAACCCACTAAGCCCGCGAGTAAAAATTCACCAGTATGCAAATACCAAAATTGGAACGGAAGAAAACGAAAAAGAAATTCCTGCCACAGGGGAACGAGAACAATCGTGTACCACGGTTCTATGCGTGATGTATAGCGGCTCCCAATACTCACTAAATTTTTTAACTCAAACATTATTCTGACGTCTGAGAAGCAAGCACTTCTCGAAGATTATCGTACCTATTTCCTGCATCCCAAAATGCCCAACTCGTAAGGCCGGCGTCAGTCGTCGCTTTGATCTGGGCTTCAATATCCTCCGGCTTGTAGTCCTTGCCATAGTCAAAGTCCTGAAGCCAGGGGCGCAATTTTGATGCCGGAAAGGCAGGCTTGGAATACAAACCGCTCGGGACTTCTTTTGTTGTGGTTGCTTGCCCTGAGTTTGCTTGCGGTGAGCCTGTCGAACCAGTCGAAGGGGGAATGATTTCCATTTTCATAATCGGTGTCCCCGAAAGCGTCTGTACCGACGTTTCGGTCGCGAGCACGCGCTTCACGGCCTCCGTCATGGAGTAATTGACCACCCTGTACGGGTCGCTGTTCACATTGGTGAGCCCCACGAAGCCCTTGTTGTAATGACTCGGATATACCATCGGCATCACGTAATCAAAGTACGGGAGAGCGCGCTCCAATTGCTGGCCGATGCCGAGGTCATCCTCGAGAACAGTAGTGTAGCCGAAAAGGTCGGCGGAGATGATGACACCGGAAGGCTTCACGTTTTCTGCAAGATACTTGAAGAATTTTTCTATCGCTTCCGCACGGTTTTTGGAGGGATACGCAATGTCCGACATGGGGCCGTCCGAGGGCCAGCGAATGTAGTCGTAGTTCAACTCATCAAAGCCAAGAATATCGTGGGCCTCTTTTGAAAGAGCGACTATGTACTCCCAATATGGCTTGGACGAGACATCAACAAATGAAAGCCCCTTATAGTCTTTCCATGGCTCACCGGGGCGTGATTTGCTCTGGACCGACTGCTCGGGGTGAAGCGCGGTGTAATGCGGGTCCTGAAACACGGTAATGCGGGCTATAACATATATGCCTTTGTCATGGAGGGTCTTCACAAACTCTTTCATGTCACGGGCACCGCATTCATCGGATACGGAATCTTTCAAAATAGGATTTTCGGTCGTAAAGGCAAT
>DATDST010000047.1:0-6909 GCA_036517815.1 Minisyncoccota bacterium
GGCGGCGACCACCGGGGTGTTTTTCTAGGCAAGGCATCGGCCTCCACCGATATTATTTCATGCAACCCCGCGGCAAGCCGCGGGGCATTGCAACCTAGTAAAGAAACGAGCGGTAATTGTCGCATCTCTTCCTCACTGTCCACGGCAATGCCGCGCCCGTTCGGAAGTGTATAGAGCGTCACATGAGTTGGCTGGACGGGAATATCAAGACCGAGAGATACGTGCATGTCCGTAAAAAACTCGGCGAGGTTTGATACTGCACACGGCACAAGAAGTGTCTGCCGGTTCTCCTTCATCGCACTGCGTAATTCACCGGAGAACGAAAGAACATTGATCGACTTTTCTGCAACAAAACGAGAAAACAACGAAACTACTTTTTCTTCCTGAACAGTATCATGGACATGTACGAGAGTTGTATGAAATTCTTTCTTTTTTATAAATTCAATGTTATTCCACACAACATGCTCAGGAAAAACTTTAAATAATGAAGTCGACAAACCAAGAACTATAGAAAATCCTTGTGTCGCTTTTTCAGACCGGTACGGCAGTTGTAACTCGGGCATTTACTGTTTGCGTTTTGATGCCGCTTTCATGAATTCAGTGAATAGAGGGTGCGGAGCCAAGGGGCGTGCTTGGAGTTCTGGATGGAATTGCGTGCCGAGCATGAACGGATGAACATCGCGCGGCAATTCCGCGATCTCCATCAAAATGCCGTTTGGTGAAACACCTGAAAACACCACACCTCCTTCTTCAAACTGTTTTACATATGCCGGATTGACCTCATAGCGGTGGCGGTGGCGCTCTTGTATCTCATTCGTGCCACCCGCCTTCGCCAAGGCTCCGGCGGACAAGTACGCCCCGTGGGCAATCGTTCCCGCTTTGAGATGCGCCGGATACGCGCCCAAACGCATCGTGCCGCCGTAGTCGGCTTTGGCAATGATGTCTTTCTGTTCGGGCATAACGTCAATTACCGGATGCGTGGTGTCGGAATCTATTTCCGTCGTATGGGAACCCGCGAGCCCTAAAACGTTCCGCGCATACTCCACGAGCATCAACTGCATGCCATAACAGAGGCCAAAGTATGGAATCTTGTGTTCGCGCGCATACTGGATGGCTTGAATCTTTCCTTCAATACCGGTTTGACCAAATCCGCCCGGAACCAAAATGCCGTCAAAGTTGGAAAGCATGGAGACGGATGCCTTGTTCTTTTCAAAATCTTTTGCGTTCACCCACGTAATTCTCGCGCGCGCACCCACCACGGCCGCGGAATATTTGATGGCTTCTATCACGGAGAGATACGCATCCGAAAGAACAAAATCTCCCGTGTCAAAGTATTTCCCGACGATGGCAATCGAGAGCTCCTTCTTAGCAGTACGAATTTTTGAAACGAAATGCCCCCATTCCCGCAAACCCTTCGCCGCTTTCTTCGGAAGATACAAAGTCTTGAGGAGCATGTCGCCGATGTGCTCTTTCTCAAAATTCAGCGGCACATCATAAATGGAATCCACATCCGGCGCGGAGATGATATGTTCCGGCGTGACATTGCAGGAAATCGCAATTTTTTCCTTTCGTTTCTGGTCCAAGGGCTGTGCCGAGCGGGCGACCACAAAACTCGCCTGCACACCGTAGGAGTTTAATTGCGCGACCGCGTGCTGGGTAGGCCGCGTTTTCATCTCTCCGAGGCTTCCCGGAATCGGCAAGTAGGAAACCAGAACGAACACCACGTCGTCCGGATGCTCGAGCTTGAGAATACGTGCGGCGTCTATGAAAAGAGAATTCTGGAAATCGCCGACGGTACCGCCAATCTCTATGACTGATATGTCGGAGCCGTTCTGATCGGTCGCGAGATGAATTCTCCGTATAATCTCATCGCGTACATGCGGAATAGCTTCCACGCATCTGCCGCCGTATCCTAAGTTCCGCTCGCGGGTCAAGACGTGCTGATACACCATGCCGCTCGTCATGTAATCCTCCGGCGCCAAGGACACGTTCAGAAACCGCTCGTAGTTCCCCATATCCTGATCGGTCTCGAGACCCGAGTTGAGAACAAACACTTCCCCGTGTTCAGTGGGATTCATCGTGCCCGCATCCACATTGAGATACGGATCTATCTTCACCGCATTCACCTTGTAGCCCTTACTTTGAAGAATAAGAGCAATAGAAGAAGTGGCGACGCCTTTACCGACGCCGCTCATCACGCCGCCTATCACAAAAATATATTTGTGCCTGCCTGCGCGCAACGCGCGGGCAGGCTTTTTGGAGGGAGTGCTACCCGATCGTCTTTGTGATGATCGAGTAGTTACCATATCGAGATACTATATCATTCCGCATCGCGGATGGCTAGCGCCGAGAGAACTGCGACATCCATTTATATCTTCCTTCCAGTTGCTGCTGTTTTGCTTTAGATAAGCGACCATTGAGTTTGGCAGCTTCCGCTCGGGCAACTTCTGTGACAGTTTTATAGGAATCGAGCTCGGAACCAAAAATTTCCGGCTGTGCATTGATGAGGACTTCCAAAGCATCAAGGGTGATTTCCCACTTTGGTTTCAAAGATTTTTTTTCTTCTACCTTAATATCAGGCATGTTTCTAAACGGAAAGGTATTTGCGGACCGCGAGAAATGAGGAGGCCGCGCTCAACAAAAGGCTCGTTCCTACAAGCACAGAGAATACATAGAGAAAATGGGAAGTGTAGTATTCAAAAACGCGAATGTCAGAAACCTCGCCGGCAATTGAGGGAAAAGCGCTGAAATAGGATCCGAACCAATAGGTTATCGGGAAAAGAAGCACGAGAATTGTAATCGCTCCTACCGCCCCATACAGCAGACCTTCCACAATAAAAGGCCCTTCAATATACGCGTTCGATGCCCCGACAAGCCGCATGACCCCTATCTCGTCACGGGAATGATAAATCGTGAGACGAATGGTATTAAAAATCACAAACAGCGCAATCACTGCAAGAAAAATAGTTTGTACAAGTTTCTCTTGCTGGGTACGGTCCACGATATCTCCGAGCAGGCCGATAGTAATTTTGTTTCGGGAATAGTTAATATCATCTATAAAAGCTTGTCCCGCTTCATCCGTCATCCGATCGCCTAAGAACTCCGCTATTCCTGAATATTGACTCACTTCTTTTGCTTTGATTGATAACGTTGCCCCGAACGGATTTTCACCCAATTCATCGAGTGCCTGTAGTGTCAGCTGATCATCCTCATGCCGCGCGCGAAATCTCTGCAACACATCTTCGGTGGACAGGTACCCCACAGACGCGACTTCCGGCAGTTTTTCCATCTGCTCTTTAAACGCGAGTATCTTTTCTTCGGTAGTGGTAGTAACAAAGTAGACGTTAATGTCAACGCGTGCTTGCAGGCCTCGTATCTCTTCCTCTAGTAAAAAATTGGTGAACAGAAGCGAACTTAGAATAAAGAGCGGCACCATTATCATGAGAATGGCGGTCAGTGAAATAAAACCGTTGCGAAAAAAATTCGCAAGACCGGTACGCAATATTCTTTTGATTTTTTCCCAGAACATAGATGATTTTGTTGCGAGTGAAACGAGCCAGAAAATCACTACCCAGCACCTTTGACACAATTTTCTACCGCCATGTACACACATGACACCAGAATCTATTTTACACTACTATATTGTAATCGGGATATAAAGGTGCTGGGTCTAATGAAATCTAAACTCACAGACCTCGCTAAGATTTCATAAGACGTAGCGGCCTTCTTTATCATCCCGCACCACCCTGCCCTGATCCATGGTGATTACACGGCGTCCGAGGGAATCCACCACTCCTTTGTTGTGGGACGTGAGCATGACGGTGGTGCCGAGCTCATTAATGCGTTTCAAAATCTCGACCACCTGGTACGTGGCAATGGGGTCTAAGTTGCCCGTCGGCTCGTCTGCCAAGAGGACGTCTGGCTGGTTGACGATAGCGCGCCCTATGGAGACTCTCTGGCGTTCGCCGCCGGAAAGTTCCCGCGGAAAATTCCACGCCTTGTCGGCAAGGTCTACCAACTCCAGTACATGCGGCACGTCCGCCGCTATTTCATCGTCGGCCCTGCCCGCCGCCTCCATGGCAAACGCGATGTTCTCATACGCGGTTTTATTCGGGATAAGGCGATAATCCTGAAAGACGACGCCTATCTTCCGCCGAAAATTGTGCAAGTGACTTCGGGGAATCTTGTGCACGTCTTGCGATTCAAAAAAAACCGAGCCGGAGGTCGGCTTCTCCTCGGCTAAAATCATCTTAAGGAGCGTAGTCTTCCCTGCTCCCGCATGCCCCACGATAGAGACAAACTCCTTCGGAGCGATGGACAATGTCACGTCGTCGAGAGCCACGGAATGACTATTGTATGTCTTGGTAACGCGATCGAAGTAAATCATTGGGAAAGGGGTTAGGGACCAGCGTGTAGTGATTAGGAAAAAACAATAAAAAAATCACAACGCCCAAAGACATCATACTATATTCTCTTCCCCTAAACGCTACACCCTACACCCTACACACTCTCCTCTTTAATCATCGCGCCTATGCAGATAACACAGCCCGTACGCGCCAGCATCATCCTGCTTTGTCAGAAGGGTCGTCGACGATTTTATGGTAGATTACGGACCAATCTTTTTTTGTTTTGTCCCATCGAACCGCCGGCAAGAGCATCGCGGCTTCCAAAATTGCCGTGGCCGCTTTCTCGCCGCCGTCCTTGGTTCGTACTGAACGGACGGTGTCGAGAAGTTGGTGCATAAAAGCAGTCCGCTCCGCCGACGATAACTTCAAAGCTTCCAGCATACCGTCAACGTGCGCCGCTCCTACTGGTGCCGCGAGGACGGGATCGTGTATACCGTATTCGCGACACACCTGCAACGCAACGGTTATTTTTTCAGCCATGACCAGATCCCTAAACTTGAGGATGATATTCTGCTTCATGTCCGAACCAAAAGAGTATTGAGAGCGTAGAAAAATTCCGAGTGAATTTCTTTTTCGCGACTGATGTTCGATAAATTTCTGAACGGCTGTGATGGAAAACAGGCCAGCGGCAAAAGTTTTAATGGGTTCTTCGATGAGACTCGCGTGTGGATGTGGAATTTTCTGGTCAAGAAGGTCCATGCTGGATTTGGAGACAAGAAAACTCGCCACCGCTCCGCCTCCTACCACGGCTCTGACCGCGTTTCGTCTAGAGAAAATTCCCTTCTCCGGTCCCGAGCGCCGAGAAAGAGCGGAAAGCAGATTTTTGGCTATAAAAACATCTGAAAAGAAAACGGGGGCGCCATTCGCCCGCATGGACTCTATGAGCTTTTCGTATTGTCGAGAATCCAACGTCCAGCGAGTATGCAACGCAGTTTCATCGGCAAGGGATGTTTTTCCTTCTACGGTAGAAACGGACGGATACACGTTTGCCCAAGTGCCGGTTTCAATCGCAAGCGCATTGGCATTGCCAAGTTCGCGGAGCGAATTCGGGATCGTGTGCGCAGAAGAGATGAGTCGGACTTTTCCAAGTCCGGCAAGTTCTATAACCGTTACCGTCTTCGGCTCTTTTTCTTTTTTCCCGCCCCCGAAAAAATCCCGCTTGGTAATTTCGTTTGTCATGAGTAGGGTGGTACCGAGTATGCAATTGAAATAATATCACGTGCCGTAGAGTTCGTGATGCGTGCCGATAGCGAGTAACAGGCACGTGTTTTCTCCTACCAAGCGGTAGATGGTTCGCACGTCGCCCGTTATCGAGAAACTGCGGCATCCGAGCCACGGCTCATGCAAGGCGTGGTCATCAAGTAGCGGATGGCGGCGGTCTTGTGCAAACAATGCCCGACGCTCGACCGCACGCTCTTGGAGTTCACGAGGAAGGCGTTTTAGCTGTTTCTCAAATCGGCGAGCGTAGAGAAAATGCATTGCGCAATTATCGCATGAGTTTGTGCAGATGTTTCTCTCCCTCCTCGAGGGTAAACGGCCCCGAGACATTCTTTCCTTTTTCGGCGTCTGCTATCGCTTTTTTTATAGCACGTGCGACCGACGGGCGGAGTGGCCGTGTATCAATCGCTTGGATGTTGAGCTCGCCCGCGCCGTAGGCGCGGGCCGCCTGTGCGAAGAGTGCCGTCAGCGTCAACCCTTCGCGCTTCGCGCGCTTGGCGGCGGCGTTCTTTACCGAGGTAGGAATGTTGAATATGACTTTCGTGGTGTTCATATATACCCAGTATATATGACTTGTCTAAAAATGCAATGAGAACTACTGGCCCGCTGCGGCAGCGTCTATAAATTCATCAATATCACCGGAAAGAATTTTATCAGGATTTGAAGACTCAAAATTGGTGCGGTGGTCTTTAACGAGTTTATAGGGATGTAATACATAGGAACGAATTTGCGAGCCCCATTCGTTTGCTGTCGTTGCCGCGATGGAAAAACCTTTGAGCTCTTTGTCGCGTTTTTCTTCCTCGAGGCGATAGAGTTTTGCGGCAAGTAACGCCATCGCGCGATCGCGATTCGCCTGCTGGGACCGTTCGTTTGAAACACGCACGGAAATATTCGTCGGCGTATGGATAACGCGTACGGCGGTTTCACGCTTGTTCACGTTCTGCCCCCCCGCGCCGCCCGAACGCGCGAATTGTATCTCTATATCCTCGGGCCGTATCTCCGCGCCTTCTTCTTGGGAAAGTTTGGGCAATACTTCCACGAGCGCAAAAGAGGTCTGACGCTTCGCATTCGCATTAAAAGGAGAAATACGGACCAGCCGGTGCACTCCCATTTCATGTTTTAGTCGTCCATATGGCCCGGTCTTGCCTGCCCTGAACGAAGTTGAAGGGCCTGCCCTGAACGAAGTTGAAGGGCCTGATATTTCAAACGTGACATTCCTGAATCCCCCGTGGTCATTTTCGTTCTGGTCCAAAAACGTAACGTTCCAACCTTTCTTCGCCGCATA
>DATDST010000048.1:0-11266 GCA_036517815.1 Minisyncoccota bacterium
TTTCCCGGATGGCGATGCACCACTATCGGGGTGAGGAGCAAGGTCAGTATCATCGCACACGCAAGGCAAAATATGCTCTAGGGGCCTGATGTAGTTGAACGGGCAGAATTTTAAAACCAGCGCGTTTTTTGCGGGTTATACTACTTATTATAAAACGTGGCAAAGAAAATTTTTATTTTGGTGGGGCATCCCGACGAAGAGCCGACGCTGACCGCAAAATTAGCGGACTCCTATGAAGCGGGAGCGGTTGCGGCCGACCATGAGGTTCGCCGGATGAATATAGGAGAAATGCATTTTGACCCCATACTCCATAGGGGCTACAAGGTCATTCAGGAGTTGGAGCCAGATTTAAAGACGTTTCAGGAGAATGTGAAATGGTGCGACCACCTCGTCGTTTTATACCCGAACTGGTGGGGCACCATGCCTGCCCTTCTCAAAGGTCTCATTGACCGCACATGGCTTCCGGGCTTTGCATTTAGGTTCAATAATGGAAGCACGCTTTTGTGGGAAAAACTTCTCAAAGGGCGGAGCGCCCGCCTCATCGTGGTCGCGAACACTCACCCGTGGGCCGCCTGGTTTTTGTTCGGCGAGTTTACGAACGAACTTTCCCGCGCTACTCTCGGTTTCTCGGGCATCAGGCCTGTCCACATAAAAGTATTTTCACCCTCGGAAAAGGCGTCTGATGCAAAACGAACGGGCTGGTTTGACGAGGCCTACCAGATGGGGCAGGCAGGGAAGTAGCAAGTTTATTTTTTCCTTCGTATTGTTTTTATTTCTTGATTTCTGGCCACACACCGCCTTTCTCCGCTATGATTTTTCTGATGTCCCTTATGTGCGATGAATGAGCGCCCAAATTCCGTAATCCCTGCTCGGTGGCACGCCTTAGGTCAGCGTAGGTTTCAAAACCTATTCTTTCCAAAAAATCATGCGTTTTTAAGAAAAAAGGTATTTTTTGGAGGTCAGTTTTATCCGTCAGAGGTTCAGACATAATTTCCAAAGCGGTGTTTTGAATCGGTCGAATTGGCTTGGGTTGTTCATTTTCTCGCGCTCTGAATTCCTTCGGCATTTTCAAATTATAACACTCGTACTGATTTTTCCTTTATATTTATAGGTAGTTAGGGCATTTTGCAACCATCAGGGACTAACATACCCTTAATGGTACAAGGACGAAAGAACGTTTTTGGGTGCGCGGCCAACTTTTTGAGAGGAAAAAGTGTGTATTGTGTGACAGTTTCAAGGCGTATAGAATCAGCAGAGGCTATGTGAAATGCCGTCAGTGTGGACACCAAAAGAGTTTCAAAAAGATCAGACTGGGGATAGCAATAGTGACCGGCTTCTATCAGCAATGCCCCGCGTACCGTCTTGCATCAGACCTCGGGGTGGACTATCAGACCGTCACGCGTGTGCACCTGTGGACATCACACCTGTGGACATCGTATGTCCACATTCTTGGTGTTCTGCGTGTACACCTGTGGACATACGATGTCCACAGTATCAATTTGATGAGGAACCCGGCGTGTACAATTTCTACCCTCAATGCGGCTCAAAACAATGCGGCTCAAAACTTTGAATTACTGCTAGAATACATGTCTGTGGAAGTAATCGTCTCAAATGACAATCAGCGTGTCTTGAGCTTCACGCGCGGCGAAGAGCTTTTTGAGAGTCTTCTTTCGTGGTGCGAAGAAAAGGGAATACTTGGAGCGACTTTTACCGGTCTCGGCGCGGCTGACCAGTTAGAACTTGCGTACTATCACCTGCCATCTAAAAGTTATGAACGCCAGAATATAGAGGAAGAAGTTGAAATCCTCTCACTCACCGGCAATGTTGGGGTTCTGAAAGGGAAGTGCGCGCTTCATATCCACGGCGTCTTTGGCAAGCGCGACCTTTCCACCTTTGGCGGACACGTTTTCAAACTGCATGTTTCCGGTGCCTGCGAGCTTCATGTAACCCTCTTACACATTCCCCTCAATCGCGTCTATGACGAAGAAACTGGATTGAATTTGATAAAGGAAAAAGATTAGGATGTCACACATACGCATACACATACGGCAGATTCTCCTCTATCTGTCCAAGGAGCCTCCTTGGACAATACAGCCAGTATCTTGATGTCCGACGTCAAGAACATCAAGAATTTTGTTTCGGCTCAATCCAAGGAGGCTCCTTGGATGGGATGGGATGGGATTGGAGGAGAGATGGGGGAGAGAAGGCATGCCTGTGCATAAGTAATTGAAGCCCAAAATATGGTGCGAGAATGGGGATAATTATTATCAATCAAAATTAACAACGCATAGCTAACGCATAGCTTTATATTTTTATTTATATGCCTCCATCATCAAGCCCTTTCGCGCTCTTCCGCGCCGGGCGTCCCACA
This sequence comes from Minisyncoccota bacterium, assembly GCA_036517815.1. GTDB lineage: Bacteria > Patescibacteriota > Minisyncoccia > Phycocordibacterales > Phycocordibacteraceae > Phycocordibacter. Next base: position 2,372 of record DATDST010000048.1, read on the forward strand.
CTTTTCGCGGTTGTACTTCTTATCATTGTGGTAGCAGGACTATTTTGGTTCGCCCGCACCAGCGGCTACTCGGCGGGGTACACGCAAGCGCAGGCGGATATCAAGAATCTGCAAGAACAAGCGGCGCAAACAGCCGCTGAAACGGCGGCGCAGTCTGCAAACCCCTTCCAGGCAGTCAATCCCTTAGAGGGCGTCGAGGCCAATCCATTTGAGAAAGTTAAAAAGGTTTTGAACCCCTTTGAGAGTTAATATGAACAGACCATTAACTGCGGCGGCCTTTGGGGTGGCGCTGCTTTTAGTCGCCGCGACCGCGTTTGCACAAACCGCTCTTCCGGAGGGTGTTTCGCAGGAACAAATAGATGGCGCACTTTCTGATTTGAGCGAAGTGTATGGTTTCCCGGTTGTTCGAGTCGATCAAGCAAAAGCAATTTGTAACGAAGAGCAGTATCTCGAGGACTGCGCTAAAATCGGCCAAAAACACGAACTTTTTTCAGAAGACCGCTCGGAACAAGTTGACGCAGTTCTTGTAGAACTCAAGGGCGATAGCATCGAGAAGCTCAAGCAGTGCAGTGATGTGGCTTGTCTCGTTGAGGTTGCAAGTTCCATTGCGGGCAGGTTAAACAAAGAACATCCGGCCATTGCGCGCGCGGTGGAACTGACGCCGCAAAAAGTAGGCGAGAAGCGCGGCATTGTAGAGGCCGCCGCATCGCTCGGTGTTGATATAGAGGCGTGCCGCACCATGGATCCCGACACCGCCTCGATTGAACTGTTGCGCGGTTGTGCTCGACTTGCAAAACACGAAAACGTACAGAAGTATATTCCGGAGGAGGCGCGCGGACGTGCCGAAATGTCTGACAATTCAATCGCGCTCAAAGAGAGCTTGACCGCCGGCGAGTACCAGTGCGGCGACGGGACACTCCAAAGCTGTGGCAACTTCTGCTTGAATCCGAGCGCGGAAGCGAGAAGCGCGGGCACCTCGGAAATTCCCGGCGTGTGCCGTCAGCTTGCCGAGCGGTTTTTCGGGCCGGAGGGCATTCAACAGCTTGAATCGGCATATTCAAATGTGCAAGAAACATATGACACGTTTACGCGGCGCGCGAAAAGCGCAGTATTCACGACGACTGACGGCAGGACGTTGACTGATATGAATGAGATCGGAGGGTACCTTGAGAAGGCCGGCGCCGAAGGCGACGTCGCGGCGGTTACCGCAGGCATGGATTTTCTGGTTGGGAACGGATTCGTGAGCGCCGATGATCGCAATTTTGCGCTTACCATGGTGGGGAAGATTCGCGAACAGGGGCCTGTCAATTTTGATCAATGCCGCGCGAACCCGGAGTCGTGCGCGCAGGTTGTCCCTGAAGGGGAGCGAGGCCAGTTCAAAGTCATGGGCGAGATTGAGAAGGTTATGCGAAATGAAATGGCAAGCCGCGGCATCACAGACCCCTCTCGCTGTGCATCCGACTCATCGATAGGCGAAGCGTGTATGGCGGCGGCTCGCGCCGCGCTCCCCCAAGTTGAGGGCATCGCTGAACGCTCTCCTGAAGCACGCTCCGTTATTGAAAACATCCGACGGCAAGTCCGCTTCGGTGAAGAAGGGGTTGAGGCGAGAAAACGCGTGGAAGAGCAGTTCCGGACTGCCGGCAATGTCAGCATCGGAGAAAACCAATTCCGCTCGATAGGAGATTTTGAAACATTCTGTCAGACAAATTCGCGCGAGTGTCTTGCGGAGAGCGCGCGCGCCGGTTTTGTCTCGCGAGATGTCGCTACCGACAGGTACGAACGTTCCGCGGAAGTCAGATACGCCGCGCCATACGCTACGCCGTACACGCGTCCGTCTGCTGATCCCTCTTCGTACCCGCAAGTTGATAAAGCGGCCTTGCGCGCGCAATTTGAAGCATGGCTTGAAAATCCAAACCAAGGCCAGCCAGCTCCATATCCAATGCCGCAGCCCTATCCATCTCCATACCCGGGAGATCCGCGAGCCAATGGTCCCTATCCGTACCCCTATCCCGGAGATCCGGGGCGCGGTCCAGTATGTCCGTTTGTGCAAGCTCCAACACCGTGCCCGTCTGGCGAGTATCGTCAGGAGTCTAGGAATGAATTCGGCTGTCCGTCCTATTCGGCATGTATCCCATTCAATACGGAGACACAGCGGCCGCGAGATGACAGGCGCGCTGTCTGTCCCGCATTCCCCACGGTAGAATCGTGTCCCGCGGGACAAGAAAAGACAGCGTCATTCAGCTCGCCGGAGTGCGGTACCTACTACTCGTGTAGGACCGTTACCGGGTTACCGACGCTCACCCCCGGCACGGACTGTAGCCGCTATGGATTCGGCTGGCATTCGATGGATAGCAGCGGAAACTGCTTTAACTCCGCTATGAGCGAATACAAAACTCCCGGCGGCACCGTACAGCTCTGTTCCAACAGTCCGGTGTACGGCTGTTCCGGCTCAAATACCATACAACCTCCCTCTCCCTCGGGGCAGAGACAGCAAGTGTGGAGTCCTTATGGTTTGCAGTCGTGGATTAGAGGCGATGCAGATACCGCTCGCATAGAGTCGCTCAAGGTGGCATGCGCCGCCGTGCGCTCTAGTGCGAACATCTGGATGCCAAGCGCGGGCAACTCGGGAAGCGCTGACTTCGGCATGCCCGACCCTGCTAAATGCAGAGCTGCCGCCCTGTGCACTACTGACCAGACTTTTGATGGCACTGCCTGTTCTGCAAGTACAAATACCTCTCGCGCCTGCGCTTATAACGAATACTGGGATGGCTCCGCGTGCAGAGCTTCCACAACCGCAACGACCACGTGCCCCTCGGGTCAGTACTGGAGTGGGAGCTCATGTGTACAGACATCCACCACCAACTGTACTTCTGATCAGTATTGGAATGGTTCAAGTTGTGTGTCATCGGGGGGTGGTACGGTCTCCGGTAGCTGTTCCTCTACGCTCATAGGACTTCTCGGAGACGGGTGTCACTCAATGGGGAACGCATGGTTCAACAGCGGAATGACGCGCTACGTGCTTCCCAGCGGTTCTGTCGTTATCGAGTGTACAGCCTCGTCTATTTCAGGCTGTACCGGTGGAGGCGCTTCAACCTCTTGTCCCTCGGGTCAATACTGGAACGGAAGTAGCTGTGCGAGCACGAGCGGCGACTCTGGCAATTGCAGTTCTTACGCAAGCCAATCCTCGTGTACAAGCGTCACGAACTGTTACTGGTATTCTGGTTCATCGCCATACTGTTACTACCAAAGTAGCGGCGCATCATCCTGCCCGTCAGGGCAATACTGGAACGGCTCGAGTTGCGTGTCATCGGGAACAACGTGTTCCTCTGGTCAATATTGGAACGGCTCGGCGTGTGTTAATTCCACGGGCGGGGGTACCACCGACTGCTCTCAGTACGGTAGCGGGTGGCATACGATGGACTCGAGCGGAAACTGTTTTGACTCGGCAATGCAAAATTACAAAACTGCCAACGGCACATTGTATTCGTGCGCTTCCACTCCCGCCTCCGGATGTTCAACCTCTTCATCAACTTCCTGTCCCTCGGGTCAGTACTGGAACGGCAGTTCGTGTGTCACAACTTCATCAACGACCTGTCCTTCAGGCCAATACTGGAATGGTTCAAGCTGTGTGACCACGAGCACTACCGATACCGCGAGCGCGCAAAGCGGGTGCACGTCGGCGGGCGGCACATGGAATAGCTCGACTAGCTACTGCCAGATGCCTGCTTCTTCTACCTCCTGTCCCACAGGTCAGTATTGGAACGGCAGTTCGTGCGTTACTTCCTCCCCATCAACTTCCTGTTCATCGGGGCAGTACTGGGACGGAAGTGCATGCGTCACTTCCTCTCCGTCTCCGTCTACCTCCTGCGGGTCAGGGCAGTACTGGGACGGAAGTGCATGTCGCACCACTGAAACCTACACGCCTCCGCCTTCAACCTCTCCTCCACCAGAATCAACGCCTCCGCCTGAAACATACACACCCCCGCCTGAAACAGCGCCAACCTCGTTTTTGTGTCCAACCAATCACGATTGGAACGGAAGCTATTGCAGTGTGGCCTCAAAATCCACTCTTGAGCGTTACACCGCGAGCGTTTTCGGCGCGTTCAGGCTCATTCTCGGATTCTAAAATAAGCACAAAAAACACCCTTCATGAAGGAGGGTGTTTTCCGCAAAACGCTCGCGCTTGACTTTTTTGTTTTTCTATTCTTTTATATACAGGCCGCACTGGCACTGCATATGAGCGTTGAGAGATATCCCGGGAAAAACAATTTGGTCGTCTGTAATAATGCAAAGCTGTGCATACATTCGCGCCATTGTGTTACGCAGCTCACGAATGTCTTTAAGCCGAATACGCCGGGCGCATGGATAGACCCGAACGCCGCTTCGCGAGAAGCGGTCATCTCGACTATCGTGCGATGTCCGTCCGGAGCCCTTACTTACGAGACCACTGACGGCACGCCGGGAGAACAAGCGCCGAGTGTAAACATAGTCCGCACCTGGGAGAACGGTCCGTATGAATTTCGGGGAGACCTGCGTATTGAAGGACAGGAACCCTCTTTTAGGGCAACGCTGTGCAGATGCGGCCGCTCAAAAAACAAGCCGTTTTGCGATAAGAGCCACGAGTTGGCAGGTTTTTATGCGACAGGCGAGCCGGAAACAAATCCTTCGGACGCGCTTCCGCATCGCGATGGCCTGTTGCATATCATTCCTCAAAAAGACGGGCCGTATGTGGTCAAGGGGTCATTGGAACTATGCGCCGCATCGGGAAGGACCGTGGGCCGCACGGCCTATACGCAACTGTGCCGTTGCGGCGCCTCGCAAACAAAGCCGTTTTGCGATGGATCGCATGCACGCGAAGGATTCAAAAGCGACAACGGGCATGAAATTCCGCACGATGCCGGCCGGCACAATGCCCCTGCCTACAGAGAACAGCATGCAACCACCCTTGAAGGCGTGCTGGCAGAGCAATACTCCAATCAACTGCAACTCCTTGAGCGCACCGGCCTTTTGAAGGAGGGTGAAATGATTGATATTGGCGGAAAGACGCATCGTCTGCCGTCGGTTGCCGAATTTACAGAGCGCTTACGATCAAAAAAAGAGTTCATCGAATCAAAGTACCGCGAGGGTTTTACGCGCCTCCTTGTTGTTCCGTTCGGCGCGCCGCTGTCCCGGTTCCATAACGCGCAGGCCTCACTCATCGCGGAACACAGAAGTCGCAACGCCCTTTTTGACTCGGACGGCAACGCGGTACTCGAAGACCCGGCTGACAGCAACGAGATGTGGACGTGGCCGGGACTTTTGAACGCCGACGTGAATGAGATGCTCTTATATTTCCCGAACAACTTTTCCGATACGCCGCGCGCCGATGGCGCGAAAAGCAAACGCGAGCTCCCGCCGTTTCAGTTTCTTTTGACGGAAGATTTCGTGAACCTGCCCCGGCAGGGGAATATGCTTGGCGAGCGCCATCATTTTATTGCGGGCCAGACACCGCGCGAGTATCTCTACAGCATGCTGTGGAACGGGCATCACGAAGGCGAGAGGGGATTTACGCCTGAAGCGGCCGCCGTGGATTTCATGCGCCGCCTGTCCGAGACCAACACAGTTACAGACGATAAGACGGTCAGTTATCTTTTGGGGTCGTACTTGTATGCGGGTCGTTTCATTCCGCACTCAAAATGGATGAGAGAAAACGCCCGTGCGGTTTTGGGGGCGAATGAAGTGAATTGTCTGGAGCGCCACTACGGCGCCCGCACGGCCGTGGAAATTTAAACCGGTGTTTCCAAAACATAAGCATTACAGGGACCCGTCTTAGTAAAATATAGACATATATAAATATGCGTGTTATGATACACGCATGGAAAAATTGAGAGAAAAGCAACCTTTATTCACCGCTCCGCGCATACCTTTTTCTGCAGAGGTAGGGTGTCGGAAAACCCCGGCAGGGGGCAGAACGTTTTCGTACCCGACTCTAGATGGTAACAGCATAGAAAACTTACCTTTGGCGGAAATAGCGCGGTTTGTCAACTACGCCATTAATCCGGCACGTATCGAACCATACGTACAAGCATTCAAGCAGTGTACGACTTCTCGCGACTTCAAGCTTGCAGAACAACGTAAGAACGCTGAACTGGGTACTGAACTCGGGACTAGTTTCCGAACTCGCTTTCTTTTCTTTCTCGTGCGTAACGGCATTCTGGGAAGTGAGTCAGCTCCAGCGGCACTCCAGGCAGAGGGGCTTTATTTCCTCACCAACACGTATATACGTTCGCGATACCTTGTTGACACGGTATTTTCTAACTTCAGTAGAACAGGGTGGGAAGAGGAATTTCTTGCAAGGCGAAATAGCAAATCGAAATCCGAAAGACCCTATACACTGGTGGAATTCTTCACCGAAAAATGCACCGCCGCTTTTGAAACCCAACCACTCAAGAACTATTTTTCTGCAATCGAATTGCGTAAAGATCCTACAGCGAAAGAGGAATGGAAAAACAATCTGGTTAGAAACTTTACGGACGGCATGATGCGCATGCCTCATTTGAAGAATCTCGCAACTTCAGAAGCGGATTTGCGGAAAAGAGTGCGACAACTCATGCATGTGAATGCGGCTACCCGCCTTTTCTCACCGCTTGTCGCATCTCATGACGGATATGCGTATTTTCAGAAACCGCTTGCGGATTTTTTGCAGGAGGTACCCAATTCTTCAAACATTTATCTCAACATCGCTTGCGAACCAGAAGCCGTTCTTCAAAGTACCCGTGGTCAGATACCATCAAGAACGTGTCCTATGCATTACGCCCCTACAGATACTTTCAACGGCCTCATTGAGTTGATGCTGAAGTACCCGGAGTACACGCCGAAAACAAGTCGTGTTTTTGAAATGCTTTTCGACTAGATGGCGTGTGGCCTCTAGGGCGGGAGTTACACTGTCGGTATGGCTTGGCAAGACATCATTCTGTCGGTAGGGCAGTACATTTTCGTCATTGCGCTCCTGCCTTCCGTGTTCGGGGGAGACAAGCCCGCGCTTTCTTCCAGCCTTCTCACGGGTTTCGTGCTCGCGATTTTTAGCGCGGTGTATGCCTCGCTTGACCTGTGGAGCTCAACTATTGCTTCGGCCATTGTTGCGACGACGTGGTTTGTGCTGGCGTGGCAGCAGTATCGGAAAAAACGAAAAAATAACCCGACTTAACGGAACGTGAGAACAAACGATACGCTTGCATGGTCGGCTATGTTCTCTGCCTTCCGTATCTTCGCCTTGAGCGGAAGGAGGTATGACCCTGATTTCTTGTCGGGAAAAATTGAAGTATTCCAGACCGTTGTGGCAGCTCTCTGTTTGTCTGCGAATATTCGAGCAGGGGAAAACAGCAGTCCTGAGGAACGAAGGGTCAGAACGTGGATCCAGGCAAATAGCAGGGATTTCTATGTCCCGGAATTGGAGGATGAGGTTAGAACCTGCTATGCTTGAGATATGAAAGAGGAACAGCACAACTCAATCACCTATGAACTTACAGAGTCTGCACACAGGGAATTTGCTAAGGCTCAAGGATACAATCCCGACGCATTATCTGCGGGGGATATGGACATGTTAAGCCAACGTTGGAATATAGTGAAAGGAGGTAATTCTACAATGCTAGCTTGGCCGAGTTTCAAGAGAAAAGAAGATTGATTGGCTCCGCTGGATAGAAAATTCAAACCCCGTATGTTATTCTTTCATAATCAATGAATACAAAACTAAGAGTTGGCATTCTCGTCATCTGCGGGCTCATTCTAAGTTCACTATTTGTAATTACTCTAATAATTGGAAGTGACGGTGATTTGAATACCGCTTTTATCGCACTTGCTATTACTACTATAACAGTTGCGTTTGGAGTCTTTATTATGATCCAACCAGCACATCAGCATGCGGATACCGTTTCAGTTACTCCTTCGCCACAGCGGACTAGAACACACTGGAGTAAATTTTCTAAAATAACTAGCTACTTTTTGTACTCGATATTTGTTGTTATCTATACGGTGCTAGCAATTCGAGACTACTTACAAGATCCGACTGGATTTGCAGATTTTAAATTGATACCCGTGATTTTTTTATTGGCGGTATGGATTCTGGTAAATCTAGAATACCTTTCCATAAAATTTAACAAACTCAGGTCAAGGATGATTCTGAGGTTCATACTTTTCTCCATAGTGTCTCTCAGTGTCAGCGTATACTTGATAGATTTTGTCCGAGTTAAGTCTTTTTAAATAAGCCTCTACAACATCTGGCTCCGCGGGTATTTAAAACAGAAAATGCAAAATGGGGGTCAGCCACCATTTTAAGTCTATAAGCTCCGCGGGTAACCTTTGTTACTTGCACAAAGCTTGCCCGCGTTCGCATCCTCGGAAATGAATAGCCCCAGAAGGGGCTATTCATTTCACTCGGATGCTCCGCGGGTAGGACTCGGCGACTACGTCGTCAGGTGATTTTCTGTTCTCTCAATTCTCTATGAGAATCTCGCAAACATCGAAAATCCTTTTCAAAGCCGTCAAAAGCAAAGCAGTTTGCTTTCTTAATCGGCTTTGAAACCTACAACCAACTCCTTACACTTTTTCCCAGAGTTTCCTAAGGGCGTGGACTATATCATGACCGGGTCTCGATCTTAAAACGAACTCTAAGCTCCGCGGGTAGGACTCGAACCTACAACCAACTCCTTAACAGGGAGCCGCTCTACCATTGAGCTACCGCGGAGCTTAGAGTTCGTTTTGTTTTATTTGTATTTTAACAGGGAGCTGCTCTACTTCGGCAAGCGAGGGAGAAAACAAAAGCTCGCTTTTATTTTTCCGGAGCGCCGCCGAAGCAAGGCCTTGCCTTACCATTGAGCTACCGCGGAATGTAAAAGAACAAAGAAATTATACATGAGC
>DATDST010000049.1:0-15417 GCA_036517815.1 Minisyncoccota bacterium
TAAATGTGCGACCGGCGTGAGGATTCCGGTTCGACCTATTTGAAGCGCGATATCTTCTATACTAGTTGTCACTTGTTCGGCGGGAAACTTAAACGCAATCGCAAACCGCGGAGCCTTGCCGGTGTAGCCCAGCGCTTCCTGATACTTCCGTTCGTGTACCTTGGCAACAACGCCATCTATCAGAAAATCCTCTCTCCCTTTTTCAACCTGCCATTTTTTCCAGAACGCAATAACCTCGTCGGCATTTCGCGCATGTACCGCATCGCGATTCACCTTGAAACCGAGCTTCCTCAAAAGAGCGAGCTCCTCCATTTGCGTTTCGGGAATCGCACTGTTTGATTTGGTGAGGTCGTAGATGAATGTATCGAGCGTGCGCGACGCCGCTATTTTCGAATCCAGCTGGCGAATAGAGCCGGCGGCGGCGTTTCGGGGATTTGCGAATTCCGACTCATTCTCCGCCCGCCTGCGGGCATTGAGATTCGCAAGACCACGCTTCCCCATCCACACTTCGCCTTCAGCCACGACATCTATGGGCTCGGTCAGAAGAAGCGGAACCGATTCTATAGTGCGGATGTTCTGGGTCACATCCTCGCCAATGCGTCCATCCCCGCGGGTCGCGGCAGTTATGAGTTTCCCCTTCTCGTACGTGAAAACTATCTTCAAGCCGTCAATCTTCAATTCGCAGGTATACGTTGCGCGAACATTCTTCCCGAAGCGTTCCCGAACGCCCTTCTGCACCCGCTCGTCAAATGCACGAAACTCTTCCTCTGAAAAAACATCATTGAAGGACCACTGGGGAACCTTGTGTGGCACTTTCTTGAATTCAGGCAACGGTTTGCCCGCAACACGCTGGGTCGGCGAGTCCGACGTTATCGTCTCCGGATATTTTTCCTCAAGAACGACAAGCTCGTGCTTCAGAGCATCCAAGGCCTCTATCGGTATTTCTTCTCTGTCCTCCACGTGGTAGAGGTAGCGATAACGGTCTATCGCCTTTCGTAATTTCTTAACTCGCTCCCGGATGTTGGTCGGGACTTTCATATCCTTACTCTACTCCCGAACGAGCGAGGGACAAGTCCCGCCCTTTGTGGCAAAGGGCGGGACTCTAATTTTTTAACTTGCTAGTACTTTGCCTGTATGCCGCGTTCCAATCGTTTCGGATTTCCTGTATCACAGGTGTTATACCCCAGTGATTCTATTTTTGTCGTTGTGGAGAGGCCGATCGTTGTCCCATCCGTCTCCACCGTTACAATCGCTGTCTTATACACCGTTACGGTTGCGCATTGCCCCGTACCCGCACCATTCAAATAAAAGGAGAACTGCGACTTGGCAGTGGGGGAAATGTAGGCCCCACCGTCGTTCTTTACCAAAGACACCGGCCCGCCTCCACACAATATTGCGTTTACCTCGGAGTTAAAAACAAACGTGTTCTGCTCTAGGTCCCAATAGAGGGCGCATTCTATTCCGCTATCGGCGGAATAGAATGCGAACTGGGATTCCCTGCCCGTAGAAGAAAGAATGACTTCTTTGGACACGATATTGAAAATTGCGAATCCGAGCGCGAGCATAACTCCGCTCACTAACACCGCGATGAGCAAGGTGAAGCCGCGCGGCTTGGAGCATGGAGAAGTGTTTCCTTTGTTATGTGTTATGTGCTCCATGTTTTGTGCTACGTGTTCCACGCTTCGCGTTGTGTGGTTCATACTTATTGGGAACGAAAGAGATGGTCGACGAGCTGAAACGTACGGGGAATGCGTCCTGACATCCACGAAACCGTTACTTTGACGGCAACCTCGTTAGCGCTCACTGGTTCAATCGTAAGAACGCGGGTGTAGGGAGACTCCGCACCGCTTGCTTGATTATATAGGCCGCCCGAACTCGTCACCAAAAGTTTTGAGCACACGCCGGAGCAGACCGAATGAGAAAAATTAGGAACATCAACCATACATGAAAAAGTAATACAATCTTTGTCTGATCCAGCACTACTATCAAGACCAGCAAGCCACGGGGAACTTGTTAGAAAATTCTGGTCGCGGACGGCGCGCACATATTCAATGCCTTCCTGTGCAAGATAATACGCGCCTACTTCGTCGCGCGCATAGTATGCGGATGAGAGAGCGCGCGCGGCAATAGACATAGGCCCCGCGAGGGCCAAGAGCAGTATTGAAATTGCCACCAGAGTTTCTACCAATGTGAAAGCCCTTCGGGCTTTCACATTGCCTTTCCAACTTCCAGCTTCCAGCTTCTGGTTTTCTAGAGTCATATATCCAAAACTCTCTGCGCAACTGTGGATTGGATTGAGAATGTCGTTGCGCCGCCCGGTACAGGGGCCTCGCCTTTCATAACTATCAAAACTCGCGGTTGGAAACCGTCTTCCTTCGGAGATCCTTTCACAAAGAATCTGAGCGAACTGATGCGGATTTCCGGAGCGGTAATCGCAATCCAGGCGCCATTTTTTGTGCCACCGGCACAGCTCTGATTAACTCCGCTACACAATGAGCGCTCTATTTGCGTCCCGTTCAAGCGATACACCGTCTGATCATTGCTATCGCTCAACCCGCCATTTGAAGGCTCAAAAGCAAACAAAAGCCCGCCGAACTCGGCACAGTCGTTCACACTCGCTAAAGTCTCCGGAGACACGTCAGCCGCTGTGGATTCGCAGTGATACACACGTCCCACTCGAATATTCCGTGTCATGGTTTCCATCGCCGCGCTGACATTATTCATGACTGCATTGATTGCTTGCGCCCGTTTATTCGCTTCAACGAGGGAAAGCAGAGCGCCAACGGCAATCATCATGACTATCGCAAACAAAGAGGTCGCCACCATGATTTCAATCAGTGTAAACCCGAAGCGGGTTTGCTTCGTCATCGCTCGGACGCCATGAAAGCTAGGGCTTTCGCGTCGCTCCTCGCTCGCCGAAGTGAAGCCACGCCGAGTGTGATACCAATATACGAATGCATGCGAATGATACGAATGGGCATCCACAATCTTTTTTTTTCCTGTATTCGTATTATTCGTCATAATTCGTAAGTAAAACTTTCTCCCTGCACTTGCTCGAATAAATCAAATGAAACATTTTCTTTATTACTCGCTCGCTTGGTAGTAAAATATTCGTATCATTGGCTCACCGACACCTGCCCCGTAGAGGCCACGGTAACCGTACGCTCCACCCCCGCATCAGATACGACAGTTATCTTGCCTTGTGAATAAAAACCAACTTCCGAAAAAATATTCGCATCCGGATTTGGACGGAAAAACACGATGTCCAGATTCTGTATGGGGCTTCCGGAATCCGAACACGTTTCCGCACCGGAAGTGGCGACGCCGCAAAAGCGTTTTACATGGTGGCTATAGTTTAAGGTGTAGAGCTTGAGGATGGAATCGGTATCTGCGTCGAAGCGTTTATTCGCATTGCGATCAACAAAAAAGGTGTACGAGTCCAGGTCGTTTGAATCAAAGTGGATCCCATACCCTATCTGGAAGTCATCTGAAGCAAACTGCCTCACTGACAGCCCGTACACTTGCGCTTCGCGGATGGAGAGCGCGATGTCATAGGCAAGACTCCCCAGCAAGACCGACCCGTTGAAGCGCGAATGATTCGCAAGCACCATTGATGAAATGAGGGTGAATATCGCGATTACTACCATCAGCTCTATAAGCGTAAAGGCACGAAGTGCCTTTGCTTCGCCGGCGCTCCGGAAAAATGAAAACAGGCTTTCATTTTCTCCCTCGCTGGGCGAAGTAAACCCGGGAGCATGGACTCTTTTGTTACGTGTTATGTGCTCCATGTTTTGTGCTCTGTGTTTCGTGTTCATATAAAAAGATTCGTCAGCCACTCTGCAACCCCGAGCGCAGACCAATCTGTAAAAAGTGCGAGTGCGGTACCAAGAAAGAGCCATGGCGCAAAGGGCAACTCTGTTTTCATGCTAACCCGCCTTCCGCCATTGAACAATGCAACGCGAGAGGACAACAGTATGAGAGAGACGAGCGTACCGATCCACATGCCAAGCAGAGCGGCATCTATTCCCCTTTCAAGCCCCAAAAGTATTCCCATTCCCGCTCCCACATAGCTATCGCCAACCCCCATTCCTCTTCCGCGCGTGATAAGAAAAACAAGGAAAAAAAAGCCGCCAAGTAACAAAGCCCCGAGGGCGGCATCAAGGAGGGGCTCGGCGGAACCTAAAGAAAATGCCTCGGCGAGGCGCCGAGTTATTGCGGCGGCGGAGAGAATGGCAACAAATGACAGGGGTATGAGCGTGTGGCGGATGTCATAGGCGACGATTGCGACAAACGCCGCCCAAAATACTAGAAGGGCAAAGAAGCCAATAAGCGGCAACGAACTCAAGAGCGGAGGAAAGAAAAGATATGAAAGCGCAAAAAGCGCCCCGAGACCAAGCTCTACCAGAGGGTACTGAAGCGTAAGTCGGCTTCCGCACAATCTGCACCGCCCTGAAAGAACAAGATAAGAAAAAACAGGCACGAGGTCATACCACAAAATACCAGCCCCGCAGTGAGGACATTCAGAGCGAGGATTGGAGCGTTCGGTAAACCCAAAACGCAACACCGCGACATTCACGAAACTGCCAGCGGCAATGCCCACGAAGAAAAAGAAAAAGGCCGGTAGAACATCAATCACGCTCCCAGTATCTCATGTGCTGGAGATGTGCCGGTTCAATTACGTGATGGAGAGAAGAAAGGGAGAGAAATCGGCCATAACATTCATCACTTTCTCTTCAAGGCTAAACCTTGAATTTCAAGGTTTAGCCTTGAAGAGTTCTTCGTCAATTAATCAGTGAAGTCAAAAATCCCGTCTACAGCGTCGTTACTGCCGTCAAAGTTCGTGCCACTACAAATGGTACCGGAGGCGTCGGCATCAGCGTCATCGTCCAAGGATTTGTGAGTTTTTTTCTCCAGAGTCGCGCCTAAGTGGTAACTGGGGCATGCTCCGCCGGTTCCCGTGCCGAGCGCCGCATAGGAATAGAAAGCGCCAGTTGAGGGGTCCTTCGGTAAGGTTGGTATGTAGACAGGCTTGAGTGCTGAAAGTGTGGTTGGGTAACTTGACTGCGAATCATAGAAGAGTTCAAGTGCAAGCTGTATTTGCTTAACATCGCCTATTCGCTTTGCATCGCGCGAGTTTCTTCTTGCATCGCTTAATGAAGTGAGGACAACTGATGAGAGAATGGTGATAATGGCGATTACGACCAGAAGTTCTATAAGGGTAAAGCCGGGCTTTGCTCCAACATCGCTCGGATGCCATGAAAGCAAACTTCCGCGGCACTCCTCACTTGTTGGAGTGAACCCCTTACCACCTTGGTCACCAAAAAGGTAAGGGGCAAGACCCCAGCGATTTCTACGCTGACCAAGCATGCTGTCTAGCACACGAGATAAGACTAGTCAGCTGAAGCATCGTTCCATCTATAACAGGTACTCTCATTACATGCGACCATATCACCAGAGCCACCGATAGCTACATCAAATGCTGCAAGAATACCAAATGTTGTTCCGTTTGCGGCAGTGGTTGAACCTACATTGACTCCACAGTTGCCGATAGCCTGAGTCCCTGACGTTGCGTCACAATATATCCATCCTGCGGGAAGCGCAACATAGGTTGCAGAATTGCCCGCACACACCACACCCCCCCCACCGTTGTTGGTTCCTTCCGTAGGTTGGTTAATAGCCAAAGCGTCGCCGATGCAGATGGTAGCCGCCGACTGGAGGCTTTTAAGCGTTTGTTGAGCCGCCGCTGTTGAGCCTTTTTGGCGCGCACTATTCAAGGAAGCCAAGACCACGGACGCGAGAAGCCCGATGATGGCAATCACGACTAGAAGTTCGATGAGGGTGAAGCCTCGTTTAATAAATGTATTCATAGATACTTACAACTTAATTGTATTTAATAAATTAAGACCATTTTTAGGTCCCCTTTATTGTACCCCCTTTTAGAACCCTTGCCTGTTCAATGTGGATAAGATGCTTATTGCACCATTTGACGAGGCTTAGCCTCGTCAAATGGTGCTCTTCTTTTTTATCCGGTGCCGTTTCGGCAGCCGCTGCCCCCTCCTCCTGTGGACATACGATGTCCACAGGACGATATTCCGCGTCAAGTCCGCATCTAGTCGGCGTTTAGTCCGCATTTGTTAAATGGCGGAGGAGACGTTGTAAATAGGAATAAGAACCGCGGCAAGAAGAACGGCAACCCCAAGGCCCAGAACCACGATCATCAATGGCTCTATAAGGTCTACCAAGGTATCTACCGTGTTTGAGACCTCTCGCTGGTAGAACTTCGCAAGGGTTTTCAATATTGTACCCAATTCTCCCGTCTCCTCGCCCACCTTAATCATGGCGGTCATGATGCCAGGAATCTCGGGATAATTCGCCATCGCGTTTGAAACATTTCCGCCCCCTTTGACTGCGGTTGAGACTCCCCGCAGGATTTCTTCATAGACGCTGTTACCAACCACGCTCGCGGTAATGTCGGTTGCTTGGACCACGGAGATGCCGGAAATGAGCATGGTGGAAAGGTTATCCGCAATACGAGAGAGATAGAGTTTCCGGTACAAAGGACCGATAAAAGGAATAGTGAGCAAGGCGCGGTCAAAAACGGCCTTCCCTCCCTTGGTCCGGATATACTGAAAGAGGAAAAAGCCGCCAACCGCAAGAAGAATGATGAGAAATACGCCATAATTGACGAAAAAGTTGCTCAGACCAATGACGATTTTGGTGTAGGTCGGGATGTCCTGCCCGGCGTCGGTGAGGATGGTCGAGATGCGCGGAATAACCATGGTCATCATGAGAACCATGACCGTCACAAATGTCCCTATGACGAACGCCGGATAAATGAGGGCATTTTTTGCCTTGGAGCCGACTTCATAGGAACGGTCAAGATAATCGGCAAGATAGAGGAGCGTCGCATCCAGCTTGCCCGTCTCTTCGCCGGCACGCACCATGTTCACATAAAAAGGACTGAATATTTTTGAATGCCGTTCCAGCGCTTTTGAAATGGTAGTACCCGCCTGCAAATCGTCTGCGACTATAGAAAGCGCTTGGCGCAAGACAGGATTCTCGGATTCTGCCGCAAGCAAGCGGAAGACACGCAAGGCCGACACTTGTGCCTCAAAAAGGGTTGAAATCTCCCGCGACAGAAGAACGATGTCACGGTTTGAAACACCCTTGAAAAGATTGATTTGGTACGACAAAAAACCCTCCTTTTCCGGCACTTCTTCCACTGCTGAAACCGAAAAACCGCGATTCTGAAGCGAAGAGATCGCCACATCGCGGGACACCGCTTCGATGGAGCTGGTTTGTTTTTCTCCTTTCTGGTCAACGGCGCTGTATTTAAATAACATATTTTATAAAATTCGAAATTCGAAATTCGAAATTCGAAACAAATTTAAAACTCTAAATTCTAAACTCACAAAGTTTAGGATTTTTTGCTTTGTGCTTGTCTCGGATTTCGTGCTTCGTGCTTCGTGCTTCATGTTATAGGAGCCTCATGAATGTCTTCGGGTTCAGAGAGCGCGCAAGCGCGTTCTCGGGCGTTATCTCTCCGCGACGCACCAACTCCGCCAGCGACCGGTTCATGTCAATCATACCGGACTCGGTTCCGGTCTCTATAACGGCATTGACTTCATGCGTCCGACGCTCGCGGATCAGGTTTGCCACCGCTGAATTATTAATGAGAAGCTCGTAGGCGGGAATGAGCCCGCCGGAAATCTTCGGTACCAGTCGCTGGGAAAAGATACCGGCCAAAGACGACGCAAGTTGTACGCGAATCTGATCCTGCTGACTTGAGGGAAACGTGTCAATGATACGGTCAATCGTCTGGGCCGCATTGTTAGTGTGGAGAGTAGACAACACCAGGTGTCCTGTTTCGGCCGCAGTTACCGCCGCCGACATCGTTTCGGGACTGCGCATCTCTCCCACCATAATAACGTCTATGTCTTCGCGAAATGCCGAACGCAGGGCTTCATGGAAGCTTTTGGTGTCTATGCGCACTTCGCGCTGATTGATGATGGAATTGCGCGATTCAAAGGTGTATTCAATCGGATCTTCTATAGTAAGTATATGTTCAGTCCGCGTTTGGTTTATCCGCTCTACCATGGATGCTAACGTCGTTGACTTGCCTTGCCCCACCGGCCCCACCACGAGGAAAAAACCCTGTTCCAACTGGCAGAACGTCTCCAAGATGGGAGGCAAATTGAGTTCTTGGAACGTCTTGACGGTCTTCGGAATGAGGCGGAGCGCTATAGAAACTGACCCCTGCTGGAAGAACGCATTGCCGCGAAACCGCACTTGGTCCTTGTATTGATAGGAGAAATCTATTTCCTGCGTTTCAAAAAACAAGGTCTTCTTTTCCTCGGGAACCATCTGGGAGAGGAGCCCTACTATATCGTCAGCAACATAGTTTGGCCGCTTGAGAAGCGGAATCAACACCCCCGATACGCGGATGATGGGATGCGAGCCGACCGAAAGGTGCAAGTCCGACGCTCCTTCCGCGACGACGGTTTCAATCAATGATGCGAGTTCTGTTTTGTATTCCATACTAAAAAGCCAAACGCACAGCATGGAGCGCGTAACGCCGGAATGCATGCGACATACGTTGTGCGTTGTGCGTTGTGCGATTCATGCTGCTATTGTTTGCGCGTGTCTGCAATAGAGAGCGTTTTCTGTAAGACTTCGGACGGAATGGAACTTGCCTTGACGATATATCCCGATGCGCCGAGTGACATCGCCTTATCAACGTCTTCCTGCTGTCCTTGGTTGGAGAGCATGATGATGCTCGCATCTTTCGCGAGACCTTCTGTGCGCAAATGTTCCAAAAATTCAAAACCATTCATCCCCGGCATCACTACATCCAGAAGAATGATGTTCGGTTTCGCGTCCCCTGTCCGAATCTTTTCAAGTGCCACCACGGGATCCAAGAAGGCGTCTACGTTGCAGCCGCACTCTTGAAACTTAAAAGTGTACATATCCAAAAGGAACTTATCATCATCAATAATCATCACGGAATCTTTTCGCTTTGGCGCAGTATCGGGCATAGTATTATTTTTATTTTGGCACTTCTTCGTCGGCCGCCATATCGCCGCCGAGCGTATTTACCTCCTCGAAAGGAATCGTTCCCTCAAGCATCTTTATGATAGCATCCTCTTTCATGGTGAACATGCCTTCAGCGCGCGCTACTTTGAATAATTCATCATCAACCGGATGCGAGAGAATGACCCGCTCAAGCGCCTTTGAGGTGGACAGTATTTCATAGACGCCGATTCTGCCACGCGTGCCGCTCGGACATTCGGAGGACGGTGCGAGCGCATAGACGTTGGACGCTTTCGGGATGCGCTTCCTGAACTCCGCAGGTATGCTTTCAAATTCTTTGTCTATCATCGCCTGGATGCTGCCTGAAACAGGCAATGTATTTCCGGCATCGGGGCAACGTTTTCTTACCAACCGCTGGGCAATGGAAAGAATAAGGGTGGGTGCGATGAGATATGGATCAACCCCCATGTCCACAAGCCTGGGCACGATGCCTATAGCGCTATTGGTGTGCAGAGTCGTCAAGACCAAGTGGCCGGTCAAGGCCGCCTGTATTGCAAGTTGGCCCGTCTCTTTGTCGCGTATCTCACCCACCATGATGATGTCGGGGTCTTGACGGAGTATGGAGCGGAGTCCCGATGCGAAGGTGTAGCCGATTTCGGGGCGGACTTGGGATTGTGAAACCCCTTCCACATCGTATTCCACCGGATCTTCCAAGGACACGACGTTCATGCCTTCGCGATCCAATTCCTGAAGCAGTGCGTAGAGGGTGGTTGATTTGCCGGAGCCCGTGGGGCCGGAGATGATGATAATGCCGTAGGGACGCCGGATGGCTTGCCTCATCAATTCCGCATTCCACGGGGTAAGCCCCAATCCCTCCAAGGTCAGCATCTCTTGCGATCGGTCAAGAATACGCATCACCACCTTCTCGCCGTGGTATGCCGGAAAGGTGGAGACACGCACGTCAATGCGCCGGGTATCAACGGTCGCCGAAAAGCGGCCGTCTTGGGGTTTTCTGCGTTCATCAAGTTTCAAGGACGCCAAGACCTTGATGCGTGCAACAACCGCTCGCTCTATGTTCTTCGGAATGCGCACGGACGTATAGAGGACACCGTCCACGCGGAATCTCACCTTGAGTTCGTCCCGAGTCGGCTCTATGTGAATATCCGATGCTTTTCCGTCAACGGCGTAGCGGAGTATGGTCGCGACTATTTTTGTAACCGGCGCTTCTTCTTTCAAAGTCGTCACGGCACCGGCCGCCGGACTCTCCGGTTTTTCGGAAGACTCGAACGACGATGCGATGGATTCGTCCTGTATGGTTGTCTCAAGCTCGGTTAACGCCTTGCCGACTTCGCCGGTGAGTCCCTTGTACATGCCGATAACTTTGTCAAAATCCTCGTCCGAGATCAGAAAAAGCTTGTACGGGAGATTGGTGCGGCCTGCGATAAAATTCAAAGCTTCGGTCGCTTCAAGATTGTCCGGATCAGTGGTGCCGATTTCCAACACGCCGTCGGAAACCGCAATCGGCACGAATCGGTAGTGGCGCGCCGATTCTTCGGGCACATATGCAAGGACTTCAAACGGCACCGACCCTTCATCCCCCACCGTACGTACGGGAATCTGATAGTACTCGCCGCGCGCCGAGAGTATGTCGCCGGAGGATACGCCCCGATCCAGAAGCGCCCGCTCAAGGGTTTTTCTGCCAGAAGCGACTTCTTCTTTTATGGTGGCAATGGCGCCGACATCAATCAGTTTCTTTTCGGATAAAAGCGAGAGAACATCCATACCGCAATTATAGAACCAGAATCATGAAGCATAGAGCATACTCTGTGTTGCGCATCTTGCGTTCCATGATTCATGCTCCATGAAAATCATGCGTATCTCAAAAGCCAGAGTCCGCCGAGGCGCCGAGCGGAGCGAACGGATTTGTGCGCCCAACCGGCTCCGGCACCAGCTCTTGGCCGAAATCGGCAAGACTCTTGAAAACAGGATCGGAAAAAATCTTTCCATCAAGCGTGATGGAGCGCAATTGAAGCAAGAGCGTTATGAGGTCCTGATTTGTCGCTTCTTCTGCGGGTACCACCTCTTCCTCGGAGAGAACTGCGTCATTTCCTCCACCCGGAAAGAAGTACGTGTAAAGCGCAAAGGCAATCACGACTGCCGCGAGCACGAAGACGACGTTTCGATACTGTACGAGAAGTTTCATCATGGTTTTAGCCAGTAAGTTTTGAGATTAATGTTGTATTCATACAGCCCCGATTCGGTTGCCGTAAACGAGAGCTTGGTGATGTCAACCAAGCGGAGAGAGCGTTCCAGATCCGCAAGAAAGGAACGGAACGTGTCATAGGGACCCGCAACGGAAAAACCGATGACAACTGATTCATACGCGCTCTCGTCCGGCCCCACCGCGCCCTGGGCAGAGCGAACTGTGTTCGATTCAATCGCAACGCTCCGAACCCGCATTCCGTAGCGCGACGCTATGGAATCAAGATCAATAATAAGACGTACATTGTCCACATGATCGGGAAGCAGTTTTTCAAGCCGGCTAATATCGGACGGCAAAAACGCGTTGTAGCGCTTTATGAGTTCGTCCCGCACTTCTTTGAGGTCTCGCGCGCGGGTGAGCGCGTTATCAAACTCCGCCTCTTCGACACGCAGTTCTTTAATCTGCGCATAGGTAGGATCAATAAACCAGAAAAACAATCCGACAGCGCCCGCAAGAAAGATAATGGGGAAAAAGAATCTCATGGTGTTGCGGCGGGAGGTTCATCGGGAACAGCCGCGCCAGCGGGAACATATCGCATCCCTCCCGAATTCAATTGCGCGCTGAAATGGAAATTCACCACGCCCAAGGCCCCAATATTCACGTCGGAGAAGATAGGATCCACGATGAGGGAACTTTCTGAAAACGCAGTTGACTGAAGCGCAACCGCGTTAAAACCCGTCGCGGCCCCCGACAGAGAGAGGGCCACGCCGTCCGAGGCGGCGGGAGCGTAGGAAAAATTGCTGAAGCGAACCGATGACAGTGTTTTTTTCTCCAGCTCGTCAAACAAATTAGAGAGCGCGGGATGAGCGGCAAGAAGTTTTGTGGCAGTCTCTATTCTGGTATTCAGATGTGAAAGCTCTTTGATTGTCGCGGGTTCGAACGCCGCGCGAGAACGCTCCAAAGCCGCGCTTTTAGTCGTAATGCTCTGCCGGGTATATTGCTTAAACAAAAACAGGCCTAAGGACGCAATGACCGCGACCACTAAGACCGCCCCCGTCAGTATGTTCAAGAGAGAAACAGACCCTCCCCGCACGCTCCGTTCGCGTTCGACTTGAAGCGACGCCTTCGGTATGAAGGACGTGGTTACGCGCTCTTGCATGTAAAAAGTGTAACACGCAAAAAGGCGCTAGGCGCTAGGCTTTAGGCGCTAGCTGTGCAGAACATCAGGAAAAATTTGAATTTACTTTTCCTTGCCTAGAGCCTAATGCCTAATTGCTAATGCCTAATTCTGAAGGGCGCGGAGTGCAAGCCCGATTGCCGACGAGAAGGATGGACCGGCGCTTTTCAAAACATCCCCGATAAACACCGGAGTGGCTACTTTGTCGAAGGGTGATCCAAGACTGACGCGCGCGTCAAAAAATTTGGATGCGATTTCTGTGATGCCCTTGAGCCCAGCCCCGCCGCCAACCAAGACGACGTGCGACACCGATTTTCCTTCCTTTCGCTGATAGGTAAGAAAGATCCGGCGCGCTTCGGAGAAAATGAATTCCAAGGCGGCGATGCCAGCTTCGTTGCCAATCGCCCCGCGGGTTCGCTTCTGACTCTCTGCTTCCGCAAAGGTTATACCTCCAGAGCGCTCCAAAGCGAGCGTCAAATCCTGCGCGCCTCGGTTCACCGTGTGGGATACCTCAATAATGCCGAACTCAACGATATATATCCGCGTACTGGAAGCGCCCAAGTCAATCAGCATCGCGGGAGATGTGGTGTGCTCATAGGCAACGCGCGCCATGGAGAACGGCTCCACTTCATAAAATTGCGCGGTAACCGCGGCGGCCTTCATGACCGCGCTGAATTTCGTAAGCGTATCATTGCGGATAGCAACCAAAAGCGCATCGGTCGAATTCGAGGGGCGGCCGGAGGCGTTCGCGCGTAAAAATTTCCGCTCCGTTTCCGGTATCACAAACCAATCCAAGGAGACTTCTGAAACCGGAACAGGAATATATTTGCGCGCCTCGATCGGGATCATACTCGCGAGGTCGCTTTCGTTTCTGGTAGGAAGTGTGATGACTGTGATCAGACTCGCCGAAAGCGGTATGGCGACGCCGCCGGTCCGCGAGGTAATGTTCGCCTCGCGAAACAAGTCCACCAACGCTTCGGAAATTTTCTCCGCAGGCAAGTTCACGGCTTGCCCCACTTCGGCATTGGCATAGGGCCCGAGCGCCAGCTCCCCATACGTTTCCAAAACCGCGCCGCCCTTCTGCTCGCTCACCTGTACGACTTTGATGGAAGAAAGCCCGATATCAATACCAATAACACTCTTGCCGCTCTTTGCCGTAAAAGAGCGGGTTAATTTCGAAAAAACCTCCGCAAGAGAACCAAGAGAAAATGCCATGGAGATACCATAGTAGTATAACGCAGTATGCGCGGATTCTTCGCGAAAATCATTGACGCACTGGTACCGCCGTCTGCGGATGTGGCAGTGGCGCGTACAATTACCGAAACCGAGTTTGAAAAATTGTTCAGGCCGATTGTCGGTCCTTTTCCTTGGATAGTCTCTCTGTTTCCATATCGTGATGTCCGCATCCGTGCGCTTATTCGCGCCGTGAAGTATCGGAGCGAAGAAGCGCCGCTCGGCGCTCTCGGCCGCAGTATCGCGGAAGAAATCGTGGAAACCCTTTCTGAAAAACGCGCGCTTGCCGGCTGGCAGAATGTGCTTCTCGTGCCGATTCCTCCGTCGCCGCTTCGTATGCGCGAGCGGGGCTACAGTCAGACAGAACGGATTGCCGCGCACGTACTGCCGCATCTGCCGGAAATGGTTTTGTACGCACCAAAACTTCTCAAACGGGAGGATAGAGAGAGCCAAGCGCGGCTCGCGCGCGAGAAACGGAAAGAAAATATTGCGGGAGCGTTTTTTGTGCCCCCCGCCGCAGTTTCTGCGGCGGTGGGAGCATTCGTCATCCTTTTGGACGACGTGGTTGAGTCCGGCTCTACCCTCTCCGACGCCCGCCGCGCGCTACTGGACGCTGGCGCAAAAGACGTCATCGCAATTGCCGTTGCCCGATGAACGGCCTCCAAGGTCGTTCATCGTTCATAAATGATATGATATATCATATCACTCTCATTTTGCGGAAATTAGAGTTAAAGGCAAAAATTGGTGTCTGATTTCAGGATACTATGGCTCTATTAAGAGCTAATCCTTTGAAAAAACTCATGCGTGCCAAAAAAACGGGCGTTGTTGCCCCCATTGCTCGTCACGAAACACGAAGAAACACGGATGCCGATTAGGCATACAGCGATACCGTTGCCATGGATGTGGAAAGGCGTTTCAGGCCATCCGCCAGCATCATCGGGAACGCCGCGCCTTGTTCAATGCGTACGTGTGGAATCGTCAGACAATCGCGCAACTTGCAGAACAAAAACAGAGAAGCCCGAGATGGATCAAGAAACAACTTGATAACGCAGAACCTGTTTCGCGTTCGCTCGTTCCGCAATCGACCGTGGTTGCCGCCGACATGACGTTCTGGGGACGAGGCTATGGCATTCTCGTGTTCCGCTCACCCGCCCTCAAGCAGAACCTCTGGTGGACAGAGTCTCTGTTTGAAACTCCCTTCGTGTATGGGGACGGGCTCCGCGCGCTCCAGAAGGAAGGATGGACTGTGACCGGAGCAGTTATTGATGGAAAGCGAGGCGTGGCGCAGGTATTTGAGCGGGAAGGCATCCCCGTGCAGTACTGCCAGTTCCACCAGGTAAAGACGGTGACGAAGTATCTGACACGCAAACCACAGACTGAGGCGGGGCGGGAATTGAGAGCGCTGGCGCTTTGGTTGAAAGGCGTCACCGAAACGGAATTCACCACAGCGCTTGCCGCATGGCACGACCAATGGGAATCGTTCCTCGACGAGAAGAGTCCGGCTCCGCACAAGAAGCGCGGATGGGAGTACACACACCGGAGAATCCGTTCAGCGTACCGTTCTCTCACAGAAAACCTCTCGCGCCTCTTCACGTATCAAAAGCATCCGGAGCTTGGGCTCCCCAATACCACCAACACCTTGGACGGCATGTTCTCGCAAATCAAAAACCGCCTCGCCGTTCACCGGGGGCTTCGAAGGGATCGGCGTCTCAAATTAATCTCAGAGATACTCTCCGGAAGGAAGAAATCAGACACCAGAAAAGGCCTTTAAACC